>CAZDTB010000216.1:0-7951 GCA_964508075.1 uncultured Planctomycetales bacterium | reverse complement strand
CCGCATTACGTGCCCGATTGGCGCCAGTGGTGAGGCAGCCGGCCCCGACGGGGCGAAAGTCGCCCACGCTTCCGGCCGATTGATTCAACGGGTGTGTGCCCATATATTACTCTGGTTGCGTTGCGGTCAGATCAGCGTGAACGGCAATGTCGTCGATCGACGTGGAACTGCTCGAAATCCTGGCTTGCCCGGTCCCCGAATGTCGGGCCCGACTGGAACTGCGCGACGACCGTCTGGTGTGTACCGGCTGCGGTCGACGCTACCCGATCGAGGATCGCTGGCCGGTTCTGATACCCGAGGAAGCCGAACTACCCGAGACACCCGGCACCTAGCTTGATACCCAACCGATGTTTGCGGTCATCAGTGATATCCATAGCAATCTCGAGGCACTCACCGCGGTGCTCGCGGATATCGAGCAGCGCGGCGCGACCCGGATCGTGTGCCTGGGCGATGTGGTCGGGTACGGCCCCAATCCGCGCGAATGCCTGGACCTGATCAGGGAAAAATGCCAGGTGTGCATCGCCGGCAACCACGACCACGCGGTCCTGTACGAGCCGACCAACTTTAACACCGCCGCCGAGCGGGCCGCGTACTGGACCCGACAGGTGTTGGAGTCCGAGCCCGACGTGGAGAAGCGCAACGTCCGCTGGGAGTTCCTCGGCGGCCTGCCGGTCCGCGCGACCGAAAATGGCGTGCTTTTTGTGCACGCCTCGCCGCGCCGGCCGGTCAACGAGTACATCTTCCCCGAGGACGTCTTCACCAACCCGCAGAAGGTCATCGCCAACTTCGAGCGCCTCGATGCCCGGCTGTGCTTCATCGGGCACACGCACCAGCCCGGCGTGTTCCTGGACGACCCCTACTTCGACCCGCCGCACGAGCTGCCCGACTCGCCTTTTTTTGAGCTCGATGACGAGCGGGCCATCGTCAACGTCGGCAGCGTCGGCCAGCCGCGCGACCGCGACCCGCGCGCCAGCTACGTCCTGGTCCACCCGCACGCGAACCGCGACTCTGACGCTCCCGGGACCGGCAGCCTGGTCAAGCAGGCCATGCAGTGCAGCGTCGACCAGGTCGAGTTCGTCCGGGTCGAGTACGACATCGAAACCACCGTGAAGCAGATCCTCGCCGAGCCCGCCCTGGACGACATGCTCGGCAACCGGCTCTACGAGGGGCGGTAGGTCCGGCGGGTCCGACTCCCGGCGCGAAATCCCCGCATCCGCTGGTGCGAGAAGGGATGCCGCTGGTGCGAGAATCCCTTCTCGCACCCCGTGAGATCCTACACACACTAACGTTCGACGGGATAGGATTCTCTCGCCAGCGGCTGCGAGAAGGGCTTTCCGCACCAGCAGATCAGCATGGAAAGGATTCTCGCATCAGCATAAAGTACTCTCGCGCCGAGATGAATGCCGCGAGAGCATCTGGGAGAACCTCGCATGATCCCACGTTCCATCACCATCGCCGTTTGTTGTCTCGTAGGCTTGGCAGCGCCGCCGGTTTGGGCGGACGAGGTGGAGATCCCGCCGCTGCCGGATGCGAGTGCCATTGCCGCCGCCCCGAGCTTTGGGCCGCACGAGCGCGTGGTGGCCACGCATTATTTCTACTGGTACCGCTGGCCGAACGAGCACTTCTTCGACGACGCCCAGCACACCGACGACCTGCTGCGGCACCACTTCGTGGATCATCGCAACGTCAGCTACGAGTCCGTGGCCTGGCACCGTCGGCAGATGGAGGACATGCTTGCCGCCGGCATCGATGTCGCGCTGTGCGTGTATTGGGGCGCGCCCAATCAGTACGACAAGCCCGACCTGCGCTTCTCCGTGCGCGGCCTGCCACCACTCGTCGAGGCGCTGGATGAGCTAGCGAAGAGAGGCCGCACGCCGCGGATCGCGCTCTTCTATGACACGACCACGCTGCTGGGCAAGCATGCCTTCAAGGAACGGAATCGTGGCAACGTCGACCTGCGCACCGACGAGGGCAAGGACATCTTCTACCGCACGATTCGCGACTTCTTCCGCCTCGTGCCAGCACGCCACTGGGCCTGTCTCGACGGTCGGCCGATCGTGCAGTTGTACAACTCCGCTTTTGCGGCCGGCCATGATCAGAGCCTGATCGATTACGTCTACGATCGATTCGCCAAAGACTTTGCCGGGCGGCGACCGTTCATCATCACCGGCCCCTCCTGGTCACTGAAAGGCGACGCCCGCACCGGCTGGGGTGCCGCTCTGGGCGGACCGATCCTCGGCGAGGGTGCCGTGCAGATCGGCCCAGGCTACGACGACTCGCCCGTCCCCGGCCGCACCACGCCCACACGCGACCGGCTCGGCGGCGGGTTCTACGCCGCCTCCTGGCTGCTCGCACTCCAGGCCCGGCCGCGGCTGATCATCATCGAGACCTGGAGCGAGCTGCACGAGGGCACCGGGATCTGTGAATCGCTGGAGGACGGCCGCTTCTACATCGACGTCACCCGCCACTACAGCGATATCTTCAAAGCCAGCCGCCTACCCGCCCAGGCGGATTGGGCCAACGCCATGCGAGCACTACTGCACGCGCGACCGTCGAATCGCTCGGGCCGAGAGTTCTCCAGCCAGCTTACACTCGAACTGCGCGCCGAACCTGGCGGAAAGCTCGTCGAACAAGGCCTGCGGCTCTGCTCAGGCGTGGACGACGGTGTGTGTGAGGTCACGGAAGTCGGCGGCACACCATGCGTGCAGACACGGCGCGGCGTCAGCGCACACCGCTACCTCTACTTCGAGATTGCCGACCCGTATTATTACGACCATAGTGGCCAGCTCACGGTGCATTTCACGTACTACGACGCGGGAGAAGGCGGGATCCTCGTCCAATACGATTCCGCGCAAGACAGCGGATCGCTCGCCGACTCCTACGTGGAGCATCCCCAGCGGATCACACGTACGAACTCGAAGACCTGGAAAACCGCGACGCTGACGCTGCCGGGGGCACGCTGTGCCAACCGCCAGAACGGTGGCGCCGACTTCCGCCTGGCGTCACCGACTGGGGAACTGGCGGTCAAACGCGTGGAGATCAGCAAGCTGCCCGAGGGATACGCGGACTGACGCGAACCGCCGGGATCGGCGTCCCCCACGGCTGAAGCCATGGGCCACCCATCAAGTCGTGCGTAGCGGAGCATTGCCAGGATTCGAAGTGTAATGCGCGATCCGAGCCAACAGCATGGGCGATTCTCACGCGGCTGGTCGGTGAGAGGCTTGTTCGCCGTCACCGTCTGGGGAGCCTCCTTCGTTGCGACGCGGATCGCGCTGGAGTCGTTCAACCCCTTCGGCCTGGTGGCCTTCCGGCTGCTTGCCGCCGCCTTCCTGCTGGGCATCGTGGTTCGGGCACGGGGCGGCCGCCTCTGGCCGGCACGGGCCGATCTCCCGGTCTGCGTTCTGCTGGGCGTTACGCTCGCGGCGCATCTGCTCATGCAGGCCTACGGGCTGCGCTACACTTCCGCAATTAACACCGGCTGGATCATCGGCTTCATCCCGGTCACGATCGCGCTCGGGGCTCAGCTGCTCCGCCAGCAGCGCCTGAACGCCACCGGTTGGATGGGCGTGGCGGTCGGGACCGGGGGCGTGCTGACAGTCACCGCCGTCGCGCCGCCGGATTTCACGCACGCTCACTTCGGCGACTTGCTGCAAATAGCTTCGTGCTTCACCTGGACGATCTATACACTTGCTGGCGCAGGCCCGATCGCCCGCAACGGGGCGCTGCGCGTGACGGCGTTCGCAATCGTCACCGCGGCCGCCTTGGTCACAGTGGCGACGCTCGCCACGGGGGTCACTATCGGTCCCGTGACCGTTCGTGGACTGATCGCGCTTGGCTTCCTCGGGCTGATCTGCAGCGGCGTGGCATACTACGTATGGTTCGCGGCGTCACACGATCGCGGCCCGACGCGTGTCGCGGCCCTGCTGTACTTCGAGCCTTTCGTAACGCTGGTCACTGCCGCGGTCCTGCTGCACGAGCGCATAACACCGAACGCTATCGCCGGCGGCCTGATCGTGCTGGTAGGTGTCTGGCTGGTAGGGCGCGGGTCGTCGAAGCCGGCGAGTTGGGAGAGAATCGAAGAGAAGAGTGAGGCGTCGGCGCCATTGGCATGCGGCGAACGGAGAGAAACACAGTGAAGCGGGTCTTCGCACTGATCGGCGTGTTCCTGTTGGGTTGGGCAATCTTCATCGTTGCGAGCCTGGCTGCCCGATTTGCATCACACTTCGGACTCGTTAGCAGCGAAGCCGCGTCGCATGCCCTGCTCAAAACCGTGCTCGTTGGACTATCGTTAGCGGTCATGGCAGTCAGCAGGCGCCGCCTGGCCGACTTCGGTTTTCGCCGCGCTGTGGGGGTACGCTGGCTGCGGGTGATATGCTTGGGGCTGGTGCTTGGCGCCATCGGCGTGCTTGTGGTGATCCTCTCGCCGGCAGAGGGCATGAAGCCAACGGGCACATTCTGGCAGATGATTGTCGGCATTTGGATCTATTCCAGCGTAACGGAGGAAATCCACGCGCGCGGGCTCGTGCAGGGGTTGCTGGATGAGTACCGGCAGCATACGGCATCGGTGCTGGGCGTGCGTCTGAACGTGCCGGTCCTGACTGCCGCGCTGCTCTTCGCGACACTGCACGCACCGCTGTTGCTGGCGGGGGTAGACGCGCTGACCGTCGCGATCGTCCTGGTTTTCACGTTCGTGGTCGGCACGGCAGCCGGGGTGCTACGCGAACGCTATGGAAGCCTGCTGCCGGCAATCGTGATCCATGTGGCCGCGAACGTGGGCGGGTTTCTCGGGGGCGTGGTTTACGCGGTGATCCACGTTCTGGTCTACGGTGAGCCTCCTGAAACGCCGTCCGGAGGCGGATAGGGGCCTCACCGACGCGAGCCGGGCGCCATCCTCGCTGACGGTCGCGAGAGGGAATCATAGGGCGTAGACTGCGCCAGATTGGTATCTAACCGATGGGCACGGCACGGCTTGTTGATGCCAGGCGGCGCTACAGGCGATCACGACGGAGCTGTTGATATGAGGGCTAAAGGGTTTCTCCTGGATGTTGAAGGCGTGCTGGTGGCAGATAAACGCTATGCTGCGGTGGAGGGCGCCGTGGATTTCATCCGCCAGGTGCGCTCGGCGGGATATCCGCTACGGCTAATTACCAACAACACCACCGACGACCGGCCCACGCTGCTCGAGAAGTTGGCGCGGGCCGGATTCGACTTCACCCTCGAAGAGCTGCATACCTGCACGGCGGCCGCGGTGAATCGCTTGCGCGAGTTGGGAGCCCGCCGTTGCCTGGTGCTGGGCAACGAGGCCCTGAGACGAATCGTAGCCGATGCAGGTTTCGAACCGGCTAACGCCAGCGACGTGGACGCCGTCGTGGTGGGCTTGGATCGCGAACTCACGTACGCGAAGCTGCAGACGGCTTGCGAGGCGGTCGGTTCGCATCAGGCGGCGTTGCTGGCCTTGCACCACAATCGACTTTACACCGACGCCGACGGAAACGTGGCCCCGAGCGTGGGGGCGATCGCGGCCGCGATCGAGTACGTCACGCAGGTTGACGCCACCGTGGTCGGCAAGCCCAGCCCGCTCTACTTCCAGCAGGCACTCGATGACATCGGCGTGTCGCCCGCGGACGTGCTAGTCGTCTCAGATGACCCCTTCTCGGATTTGGCGGGGGCCAAGCGGATGGGCATGCAGACCGCCTTCGTGCTGTCCGGGAAGTATCACGACGACGCCGTAACCGAATCCATTACGCCGGCCGAGCGCCCCGACGTGACGATCCCCGGGATCGGCGACCTGCTCAGCTTGCATAAGCTGGAGCTGTGAGCGGCTCCTGCAAGGCCGCACGGGGGGAGGGCAGAGACTCCGGGAGCAGAACCTCTCGGGCCGGGGCAGCAGGTCCGCGGCAGGAACTGGCCCGCGGAGGTTTGTCTCGTGCGCTCGGTTTCACGCCCGTTCGTGCTTTGGCGGCGCTGACGCGCTCAGAGCATACCTACTTTTGCTTTCCCCAAAACCTTCGCTGCGCTCTTGCAATAGCGCCCGAACTCCGATAAAAGATAAGGATACCAGTATCACATTCGAGAAGAGCCCGTTTCGTCAGGGCACAGGTGAGGGTGAAGAGGGGCGCGGTGCGCGACTCGAACGCGTCATCTTGGCGCGCGTCTATCTGCGGGCCGGAACGGCCGCTTCCGGCTTGCGGAGCTGTGCGCTTAGTGGTCGACGCCTGGCTGCTGGGCGCGTGCGTCCTGCTTTCCAGTTGTTCCCCCTTCGGAGAGCTCCTTCCAAACGGAATGCCGGAGAATCCGGCTGCCCTGCTCCCCGCCTCCCCGACCGACGCCCCCGCGCCCGCCGACGACCTCGCTCCGGCGCGCAGCCCCTTTTACGCCGAAAGCGACCACGAGGCCGGCTTCCTCGTCGGTCGGCTGAGCGGGGGGGGTGACTACGATCTGTACGAGCTCGGCCCCAGCCGGGCCGGCGATCGTTGGTCCGTCGCCAACCGCAGCGTGCTCACCGGCGGGCTGTTCGTCGTCGCCCTCTTCGATGAGAACATGGATCTGCTGGCGCGCTCGGCCAGTGACCCGATTCCCTCGCTCACCGTCGTCCTGCGGCACGACTGCGCGATGGTCTACGTGGGCGTCGCCACTAAACTCGGCGGACTGGGTAGCAGCTACCGCTTCCACGTCTCCCGAACCGTCGGCGATCAGGTTCCGGCCCCACAACCGCAACGCGTCTGGCTGAACTTCACGGGCGTGTCGAATTTCGGCATCAATAAATACGACGGTCTCTCGTTCGGCCCGTTCAGCGGATCGGTGGTCGGCGAGCAGTTTGCCGATGCCACCGACGACATCAAGCAATTGATCGTCGACGCATTGCTCCACAACTACGCCGACTACAACGTCACCATCCTGACCTCAGACACCACAACGCAACCGCCCCAGCCGTACGCGACCATCTACTTCGGCGGCCGCGGGGACGCGCAGCTCGGCGTCGCCGATAACGTCGATAGCTATAACGCCGATCCGCGGCAAAACGCGGTGGTCTTCGTCGAAGCCCTGGCGGACTACGAGACCATGCCGCTGACCGTGCCGCGACTCGGGACGATGATCGGCAACATTGCCAGCCACGAGCTGGGCCACCTGCTCGGTCTGCACCACGTTTGCGACGGGGACAACGTGATGAACCGCGCCGACGACAGCACCGTCTGGGACATGGTTGTGCCGCAGCACTTCGCCCGCGCCGATCTCGACCCGCACGTCTTCCCGGTCGGTCAGCTCAACGCCCCGCGCCTGCTCGAGGAAACCGTGGGACGACACGGCAAGTAGGGCTCCGGCAACCGTTGTTGTCGAAAGAGCCAAGTGCCTCACTAATCTGGCTTTGACCACGATGCCGCCAGCTCAAATGCCCGGCGACGCCTCCTCGCCCTCGGCCGGTGACGCAAACGGCGGCAATTTGAACGCCACACCTTCTTCCGGCGCGTCGAGCTCGCGAATCGCTCGCACGCCCAGATCGTACAGATGCACCAATACTGCCTGCACGACCGCTTCCGGGGCGCTGGCCCCGGAGGACACGCCCAGCGTGGCGACGCCTTCAACCCACTTCGGGTCGATGTCTTCCGGCCCCTCGATCAAGTGCGCGCGCACGCCACGCGCTTTGGCAACTTCGGTCAGCCGTAGCGAGTTCGACGAGCTCTGCGACCCCACTACCAGCAACAGCTCGATGTGTGGGCTGATTTCCTTGATGGCGTTCTGGCGATTCTGCGTGGCGTAGCAGATGTCCTCGCCCGACGGCAGCTCCAATTGCGGGAATCTCTCCAGCAATGCCTGCACAGTCTCCCGCGCGTCGTCCTGACTCAGCGTCGTCTGCGTCAGGATGACGCCCTTCTGCCCGGGGGCCATTTCGAGCCGCGCCGCGTCGCCTAGCGTTTCAATCAGCACGGTGCTCGCCGGAGCCTCCCCCATG
>CAZDTB010000215.1:0-7956 GCA_964508075.1 uncultured Planctomycetales bacterium | reverse complement strand
GCGGGCACGATCAGCGAGATCGTGCCCGAGGCGGACGTGCTCAGCCGGGCGTTTCAGGTCAAGGTGACCGGCCCGTGTCCGGCGGGCGTGATCCCCGGCATGTTCGGCCGGCTGTACATCCCGCTCGGCGAACGTCAGGAACTTCGAATTCCGCGCTCGGCGGTTCGGCGCGCAGGACAGATTCCCTATGTTTACCGGGTGATGGACGGCGACCGCGTGGAACGCGCGTTCATTCAGATTGCGGGTGAGCACGACGATCAGATCTCGATCGCGTCCGGCCTGTCCGCCGGCGATCGCATCGTGCTCGATCCGGGTCAACTGTAGCGCCGGGAGTGGACGACAACATGGATCCTGTGCCGAATGCTCCACCCTCGCCGGGCCCTGACCGCAGCGGTCACGGGCTGACCAGCCGCATCGTGGAAACATTCCTCAAAGGCAACCTGTCGGCGATGCTGGTGATTCTCTCGCTGATCGCGGGTGCCGTCGCACTGTTGGTCACGCCGCGGGAGGAAGAGCCGCAGATCATCGTCCCGCTCGCCGACGTCTACGTCTCCGTGCCGGGCGCCTCAGCGCAAGAGGTCGAGCGCCAGGTGGCACTGCGGCTGGGGAAGATGCTCTATCAGATCGACGGCGTGGAGTACGTCTATTCCATGAGCCGTCCACACGAAGCCGTCATCACCGTCCGCTTCTACGTCGGCGAGGATCGCGAAGACAGCCTGGTCAAGATCTACAACAAGCTCCAAAGCAATCTCGATGCGGTCCCGGCACAGGTCGCCGGCTGGGTCGTCAAGCCGATCGAGATCGACGACGTGCCCATCGTGACGGTGACGCTGTGGAGCGACCGCTATGACGACTTCGCGCTGCGGCGGGTGGCCGAGGAGCTCGAAGCCAGGCTCCAGTCCGTTCCGAATACCGGAGGGACCCGGATCGTCGGCGGTCGACCGAGGCAGGTGCGCATCGAGTTTGACGCGCAGCTCCTGGCCGGCCGGCAGGTCAGCCCCGAGCAGTTGGCCACCGCCCTTCGCGGGATGAACGCCGAACTGCCTGCCGGTTGGCTTGATGAGAACAACCAGTCGCTGCTGGTCGAAGCGGGCAACGTCTTCACGAGCACGGACGAGCTGCGCCGGCTGGTCATCGCCGCACCAGGCGAGCAGCCCGTGTATCTCAGCGAGGTGGCAAAGGTAATCGACGGTCCCGCAGAACCGCAAACCTATACCCGCATCGGCTTTGGACCGGCTGCCGCGGACGACGAAACGATCCCGGCGGGACTCGCCGACCATATACGCGACTATTCCGCCGTGCACATCGCGGTGGCCAAGAAGAAGGGCACTAACGCGGTCACCGTGGCTCGCGATATCGAGCGGCGGCTGGAAGATTTGCGGGAGACGATTCTGCCGACCGGCATCCACACGCGCATCACGCGGAACTACGGCCAGACCGCAAACCAGAAGGTCAACGAGTTGGTGGAAGGACTGGCCGTCGCCATCGTGATCGTCATCGCGCTGCTCGCGCTAACCCTGGGCTGGCGGGAAGGCCTGATCATCGCCACCGCCGTGCCGATCACCTTCGCGCTTACGCTGCTGGTCAACTACCTGACCGGCTACACGATCAACCGCGTCACGCTGTTCGCGCTGATCCTGGCGTTGGGCCTGGTGGTGGACGACCCGATCGTCGATGTGGAGAACATCCATCGCCATCTGCGCCTGGGGCGGGAGAAGCCGTTTCAGGCCGTCCTCAGCGCGGTTAACGAGGTCCGCCCGCCGATCATCCTGGCCACGCTGGCGGTGATCATCAGCTTCATCCCGATGTTCTTCATCACCGGCATGATGGGGCCGTACATGCGGCCGATGGCCTTGAATGTCCCCCTGGCCATGCTGATGAGCCTGGTCGTGGCCTTTACGATCACGCCCTGGATGACGTATCACGTCATGAAGGGGCACTACAAACCTCAAGCTGACCAGGGTGCCACCGGCAGCCTGCCTGCCAGTGCTGGTGTTGAGAAATCACGAATCTATCGTTTCTACCGTTTCGCGCTGGGACCGTTCCTGGCCAGCCGCCGCGCCCGGTGGGGATTGCTGGTGGTCATGCTGCTGCTGTTCTGTTTCAGCGGGTGGCTGGCGATGAGCCGCCGCGTGCCGCTCAAGATGCTGCCCTTTGACAACAAGAACGAGTTCCAGGTCGTCATCGACCTGCCCGAAGGAACCACGCTGGAGACGACCGAATCGGCGACCGCCGAGCTGGCGTCGTATCTACGTGGCGTGCCTGAAGTCACCGACGTCGCGACGTACGTCGGGACTGCCAGCCCGATGGACTTCAACGCCCTGGTGCGCCACTACTATCTGCGTCACGGCCCGAACGTCGCCGACATTCGCGTCAACCTGGTCCCCAAGCTCGACCGCGCGCAGCAGAGCCACGCCCTGACGCTGCGCGTGCGCGACGACCTGCACGAGATCGCCGAGCGCTGGGGCGCCAACGTCAAGCTGGTCGAGATGCCCCCCGGCCCGCCGGTGATTGCCACGATCACCGCCGAGGTCTACGGCCAGCCCTACCACAGCTACGACGAGATCATCGACACTGCCAAACTCGTCCGCGCGCGGCTCGCGGTCGAACCAGCAGTGGTAGACGTGGATGACACTGCCGAGGCCGACCAGACCCGCCTGCGCTTCGTCCTCGACGCGGAGAAGGCGGCGCTGTCCGGCATTACCGCAGAGCAGGTGGCCGGGCTGGTCCGAACCGCCATCGCGGGCAGTGCTGTCTCGGTCTTCAAGGACTCACGCGAAGCGAATCCGCTGCCTATCATCCTGCAACTGCCGAAAGGGAGCCGGTCTCACGCGGAGGACATCGAGAAACTCTACGCCGTCGGCGCGGGTGGGCGCCCGATCCCGCTGGCGGAGATCGGCCGCGTCGAGCGAGCTGTGCAGGACAAGACCATCTATCACAAGAACCTGCGCCGCGTCGTATATGTCTTCGCCGAGACGGCCGGCCGGGCCCCCGCCGAGGCGATCCTGGATATCCAGGCCGACCGGGCCGAATGGAACAGTGCCGCACTGACACTCAACGCCTCTGCCGCCCGCCCGCTCGATGCGCGCAGCTACCTCAACAACGGCGGCGACGTGCCCTGGTCAATCCCGGAAGGTTTCGAGATCGACTGGGCCGGCGAGGGCGAATGGAAAATCACGCTGGACGTGTTCCGCGATCTGGGCTTGGCCTTTGCTGCCGCCTGCCTCGGCATCTACGTGCTGCTGGTCTACGAGACCAAGAGCTACCTTATGCCGCTGATCCTGATGATCTCGATCCCGCTGACGATCATCGGCATCATGCCGGGTTTTTGGGTGCTCAACGGCCTGACCGCCCAGCCGGTCGGACCCTGGCAGGACCCGGTCTTCTTCACGGCCACGGCGATGATCGGCATGATCGCGCTGTCGGGGATCGCGGTGCGCAATGCGATCCTGCTGATTGAGTTCGTCCACCATGCATTGGACGCCGGGGAGTCGCTCAAGGACGCTCTGATCACCAGCGGCGCGGTCCGGCTGCGCCCGATTCTTCTGACCGCCGGCACCGCCATGCTGGCCGCCTGGCCGATCACGCTCGATCCGATCTTCAGCGGGCTGGCCTGGGCGCTGATCTTCGGCCTGTTGGTCTCAACCGTGTTCACGCTGGTCGTCGTGCCGGTGGTCTATTACATGGTCTACGGCCGGCAGGCAAGGCAGTGAGAGCGCCCATCAAAACCGGGTGGCACGGACGTCTCGCCCGTGAGGCCACAGGCGGGACGCCTGTGCCACCGCCTGATGGAGATTCCCATGTATGTCAATGACGCCCTGCGGCTGATGGCCGGTTTCTTTGTCCTGCTCTCGCTGGCTCTTGGATACACGGTGCACCCGGGATTTTACCTGTTCACGGCATTCGTGGGGCTGAACCTGCTGCAAAGCGGCCTGACCCACTGGTGCCCGGCGATGTGGATACTGAAGAAGGCCGGCATGAAGGAATGTTCGCACCAAGCCAGCGCGGAATAGTCCCACCAGCGAAAAGAGCCGCAGGCTTCAGTCGGCGCGGCGCCGCGCCGACTGAAGTCGACGGCTTTTCGGGTTCTGTCCCTGCCTCTCAGTCCTTGTAGCGGGCCTTGAACTCCTCGGCGGCCTGCTTGCCACGGGCCGCTTCCGCTGCGCGCGAATTGACCTGGATCAAGCTGCGCTGTTCCTTCCGCAATCGCTCCCGGCGGCCTGCCATGGCCACATCTTTGTCGTCATGTTATGCTGCGTTGCGTGAAAGATGCCCACCTCGCCTCGAACTCAGGGCGTGGACGTCGGAATGACCGTCACTTTCAGGGAGGCTGTCACGATCTGTTTCGCGTCGGCGCTCTTTGCGTCTGGCGTCGCGACCGGCCAGCAGGGCCAGTCCGCCGATGCTGGGGTCAAGAGGCATCCGACGACGCTCCCCGGCCAATCCCCGCTGGCGTCTGAGCATCTCTTCACGCTGGCCTCCCCCGCTGTCGTGAAGCTCACGATAAAGGACGAAGACGAGCGAGAGATCGGCGTGGCATCTGGGTTCATCGTCAGTTTCGAAAGGAAGAAGCATGACATTGAAGGCCAAGCCCTTTACAGGAGCACGATCATCACGAATTACCACGTCATTCGTCCTGCGATCAGCATAGACGTGTCGTTCAGCGAGGGACATGTCGGATGGGCCTCAGAAGTCATAGCCGAAGACGAGTCTGCCGATCTTGCAGTGCTCTCGGTATCTTCGTTGATGGAGCCCAAGCAGGCACTGATGCTCCGGGAGAGCGCAAATCCGCCTATCGGGACGAAAGTATATGCGATAGGAAGCCCTCGGGGGTTGAGCAACACGCTGAGCGAAGGCCTCATCAGCGGGTACCGGCAACGCGGCGAGCACGAGCCGTGGATTCAGATAACTGCCGCGATAAGCCCCGGCTCTAGCGGCGGTCCTCTTTTGTCCCCAGAGGGTTTGGTCCTTGGAGTAACGACGGCGTACTTGAGCGAGAGTCAGAACCTGAACTTCGCCCTGCCCGCCAGCGAAGTTTCCCGGTTGCTGAAGCATACAGAGAAGGCGCGCCCGATCTGGGAGGGCGCTAGTATCCGCGAGACGGAGAAGCACGCGTTTCAGGACGCGAGCTTCAGCTTCTCGTGGCAGTACACGCAGACTACTCCCAAGGAGAGTCCTGATGGTCAATCTGATCAAACCTTCGAGAGATTCCGCGAGGAGCAACTGAGCGCAGGAGATCAACTCGCGCTGCTTCTAAAGGGGCGCGAACTGTACTTCAGCAAGCAGTACGACGAGGCAATCGGCATGCTCAGGCGTGCGACACAGGCCGACTGCGGCGAGTACGCATACCTGGCACACTTTGCGTTAGCGCAAGCGATCCGTGCGAGGCCATTCGCCGGACGGAAGCCTGTAACCTACCTGGAAGATGCGGTCGCGCCCCTGAGAAGGGCCAACGAACTCAACCCTGACTTCGGACCTGCCCACTGCTTGCTGTCCTGTACTTACCACACGATGGCCAGGTGGCCGGAATCGCTCGTCGAGGCTGAGTCTGTCGTGCGACTCATGCCACGTTGCTACGAAGGCTACCAGCTACGTGGCGAGGCGTGGGCAGCATTTGGACGTGAGGAAGCATTCGAGCGCGATTTCGAGACAGCCTGCGGTCTTCGCCCAAACGACTGTGCCTTGCTGATCGCCAAAGCTCTCGGCTATTCATCGTTGGGCAAGTTGCAGAAGGCCGCAGACACGTACAAGGATGCTATCAAGCTCAATGAGAACTACTCAATACCGTTCATACCACATTACAATCTCGGACGCACGCTTCAGAGAATGGGCAAGTACGAGGAGGCGATCAAGTCGTACCAGAAAGCCCTCAAGGTCGCTGGGAGTGATGCGGACTGGCAGAGTGACATTGAGGGTCGGATTGCTGAGTGCCATCGGATGATGCAGGCGCCATAACTGCCACCATGTGAGCAAGCTCGAAGGGCGTAGCGAATGACGGACTTCACACGAGTGTTCATCCTTGGCGCGGGATTCTCGAAGGCAGCTCAAATGCCGCTGGCAACAGAAGTGCTTCCACTGCTCGTCGAAAAGCTACAGCTTGACGAGAATGACGAGATGCGCCTATGGCTTGATGGCTTCCAGGAACGGCTCGCCTGGCTCTTCGAAAGCGAGGGTCAAGCGGACTCGTTCGGTCTGAACATCGAGCAAGTCTTCCACTACGCCCATTTCGACATCGAAGTCCACCGCCTCAGGCAACAGCTTGCTCCCGTCGGCCGAGCGGACGGCCCCGGAACACCTTGGAATCAGGCCGAGTACGTTGAGGCCTGGCTGTCGCATCTTGAAGAAGCGCTTCGTGACGTGATTCTCGAGCGCGACAACGCGTCCGAGCTCGCGCCGATCAATCGCTGGGCCAAAGCCGTTGGTGAACACGATGCGGTGCTGACATTCAACTACGACACGCTTGTGGAACGCGCGCTGGCTGGGTTGGGCAAGTCGTGCAACTACGGTATCGAGGGGGCCGAGGACAACGGGATTCCAGTCTTCAAACTCCATGGCTCCATTGACTGGATCGTCGCCCACCGCTCCGAGTCGTCCTCTAAACTCGATCTTCTTTCTGATAAGCGGAATGCGAACCGATCGGAGGGTGACACCGGACATGCGGAGGACGACTATCGTCTGTGGCGCTGCGCCACACGCGAACAGTTGGCCCAGTGGATTGAAGGTCGAGACCTGCAAATGATCCCGGGTGGCGCAGCGCCGCGAACTGTCGGGATCGCGGGCCTGGGCGCGTACAAGGAACTCCACCAAATTCCCGGCCTGGGCCTGGTGTGGGCACGCGGCATGCGAGCGCTCCGTCACGCCGACGTCGCAGTGGTGGTCGGCTTCTCCATGTCCGACTTCGACGCGATGGCGCAAATGCAGTTTGCAGAAGTCGCGCGGTCGCGTAGGAGCGAAGGGCGACCGCTTCCTGTGATTGTCATTGATCCATTTACAGACGAAGACGCGGAGGGCAGGTTCCGCCGTGTGTTTCGCTTTGTCGAATTCGTCAAGCAGCATCACGAAACGGTCGACTGGACCAGCCTTGGGTGACCGGAAAACGGGCGGGTGGCAGTGTTCGCCGCGCGTGCGTCGGGCGTTTTGAGGCGCGGGGACGTGCCGTGTGCCACCGCTCTGTCACAACGGAGCGGTCCGCATAGCGGACGCTGCGGGTTGTTGGGGCGTCTAGCGCGGGGGGCGGACGCTACGCTTCCTCCGGTACGGGGCCCGGCCGCTACTTTTCCAGGATCGCCGCCAGGTCTTTCTCCACCGTCGAGATCGGCATGATGTTGAACTTCTCGACCAGCACTTTCAGCACGCTGGGCGAGACGAAGGCCGGCAGCGTCGGGCCCAGGCGGATGTTCCTGATGCCCAGGTGCAGCAGCGTCAGCAGAATGCAGACCGCCTTTTGCTCATACCAGGTTATGATCAGCGAGAGCGGCAGGTCGTTGACGCCGCAATCGAAGGCCTTGGCCAGCGCGGACGCGATTTGAATCGCCGAGTAGGCGTCGTTGCACTGGCCGGCGTCGAGCAGGCGCGGGATGCCGCCGATCTCGCCGAAGTCGAGCTTGTTGAAGCGGTATTTGCCGCACGCCAACGTCAGGATCACGCAGTCATCCGGCACCGCTTGGGCAAACTCGCCGTAGTAGCCGCGGCCCGCGCCGCGCGCGTCACAGCCGCCGATCAGGAAGAAGTGGCGGATCTTGCCGCTCTTGACGGCCTCGATGACCTTGTCAGCGACACCGAGCACCGCGTGGTGGGCAAAGCCGATCGTGATGCTCTTGCCCGGCTCGTCCTGCTTGAATCCCTCAGCCGCCAGGGCGGCCTCGATCACCGGCGTGAAGTCGCGATTGGCGATGTGTTCGACGCCGGGCCAGGCCACCAGCCCGCAGGTGAAGATGCGGCCTTTGTAGGTGTCGC
>CAZDTB010000214.1:0-7962 GCA_964508075.1 uncultured Planctomycetales bacterium | reverse complement strand
ATATCGGCTGGGGCGGCACACTGGCCCACGCCGGAAGGAACGCCGGCCGCGGTCAACCCGCGATCGCAGTACGCGGTCACGCGACAGACCCGGTAACACAGCTCCGGCTGGTATTCGACGTCTTCTCTCTCCGGCTCAATCACCGCAGTGGGAATCGTCTCGAAGGGTGAGGCGGCGACGACTCGAGGGGCGCCGACCGGCTCCACATCAGTCTTGCCGACAGCCAGGCGCCCGCCGACCAAGCCTAGCAGCGCGGCGATGCCACATAGTGCGCCCGTGAGAAAAGGCGACATGGGCCACGACCTCCGCAGGTCACCCCCTGGTTCCGTTCCCGCTTCGCGTTGGGTGTGCGACTTCAGCCGCCAACGGCTGACCGCGCCAGCGCGAATTGCAATATGCTAGGGGCCTTTAGCAGAAAGTCCAGACTTTTTTGCGTGCGCGGTTACGGGACCCTTTATCGGAATACCCGTTGGTGATGCGTCCGAGAAAGCTCGCGGTGATTTGACGTGGGACGGTTTTCCGCGAAGACTACCCCTTAAGCGACGCTTACCCGAGCGACAAAAAGGGAGGAAAAACATGCGCCGTCCGCTCGTAGCCGGCAACTGGAAGATGAATCTGGACCTTGCGCAGGCGCGTGAGCTGGTCGCGGATATCCGCGGCGGGCTCATGGACCTCGGAGGGGATGCGAAGAAGGTGGAGATCGCGATCTGCCCGCCCGCGATGTACCTCTTTCCGGTCGCGAAATACGCCGAGGGTAGCGAGATCAAGCTGGGGGCGCAAAACATCTATCACGAGCTGAAGGGGGCTTTTACCGGTGAAGTATCGGCGGCGATGGTCGCCGAGAGCGGGGCACGCTACGTCATCCTCGGGCACAGCGAACGCCGGCACACCATCGGCCACCTGGAAGACGACCGGATGGTGAACCGCAAGGTGAAAGCCACGATCGCGGCGGGGATGACCCCGATTCTGTGTGTCGGCGAAACGTTGGCCGAACGCGACGCCGAGCAGATGTTCGAGGTGCTGACGTTTCAACTGACGGCGGGACTGATCGGCGTCGAACTGGAATCGGCCGACCAGCTCGTCATCGCGTACGAGCCCGTCTGGGCGATCGGCACCGGGAAGGTTGCGACGCCCGCCGAGGCCCAGGAGGCTCACATACACCTGCGCGGCCAACTGCGCCAACTCGTCGGCGGCGCGGCCGACGAGGTTCGGATCCTGTACGGCGGCAGCGTGACGCCAGACAATGCCGGCGAGCTGATGAGCCGGCCGGACGTCGACGGCGGGCTGATCGGCGGGGCCAGCCTCAAGGCCGATGCGTTTCTAGGAATCGTCAAAGCGACCCTGGCAGCGGCGGGCTGATTTGCCTATACTTCGGGGTTCGCAAACATGCCGATGCTACGTAACGCACCGGCAGCGTTCGACTTGCTGACGATCTGAGACCGAAGAACATGTGGTTCCTCCGTATTCTCGCTACGCTGTTCGCTCTTTTGGCGGTCCTCCTGATGGGTGTAATCCTGCTCCAGCGCGGTAAGGGTGTCGGGCTATCCGGCGCATTCGGGGGAGCTGGGGGACACACCGCGTTCGGGGCCAAGACGGGCGACGTGCTGACCTGGGCAACCATCGTCATCGCGGCAGTCATGCTTGTGTTCGCGATAGTCCTGAACTACGTCTTCGTGCCGCTGGCGCCTCCGGCTCCGCCGACCATCGGTCCACCGGTGAGCGTCCCCGCGCCTTCCCCGACGGGGACGCCAGCGGACACGCCCGCCGGTTCGACCACGCCGGCCGAAGGCGCGCCGGCGCCGACACCGATCGAGCCCGCGCCGACCGGGACGACCCCGCCGACCGACACGGAGAAACCGGACGAGCCGACGCCGCCGGGCGGCGGTGACACGCCCCTCTGGTCCATCCGGCCGGAGATCTTCGGGGCCGATCTGGGCTAGCCACCGTCGAATTGCGATCGGGTTTGCGGCCACCTGACCTCCGAGGAACGTGATGATCCTGTCGATGACCGGGTTCGGCGAGGCGCAGCTCGAAGAAGAAGGTCAGGCTTATCACCTCGAGATCCGCGGCGTCAACAACCGCTACTTCAAATCGTCGATCCGCCTGCCTGACGACTTCGCCTTTATGGAAACGCAGCTTGAGCAGTTGCTGCGCCGCCGACTTATCCGCGGCAGCATCTTGCTGCGTCTGCACGTGCGCGACCTGAGCGCGTCGGCGGCGCAAGACGTCAACGTGGCAGCGATCGAGCGCTATGTCACCCACTTGAAATCCGTCTTGCCCGCCGAGCCGAACTTCACCATCGACCTGTCCACGCTGGCAACATTGCCGGGCGTCTGCCAGCCGCGCGAAATGACCGAGCAGCAGCGCCAGCATGGCCAGGAGCTGATCACGCGGCTGGCGGAGACCGCAACCGCCAAGCTGCTTGAGATGCGGGCGGCGGAGGGCCAGGCGTTGGCCGAGGACCTGAAGCGGCACTGCGACTCGATCCACGAGCATCTGGCAACCGTCCGCACGCACGTGCCCGGCATGGTGGAGGCGTATCGGGACCGTCTGGCAGCCCGGGTCGAGGAACTGATCGCGGGCAGCAACGTGCGCCTGGCCGAAGAGGACCTGCTCAAGGAAGTCTCGGTCTACGCCGAGCGCAGCGACGTCAGCGAGGAATTGAGCCGGCTGGCCTCGCACTTGCAGCAGTTCGACGAGGCGATCGCGAGCTCGGAGCCCGCGGGCCGCAAGCTGGATTTCATCGCCCAGGAGATGCTGCGCGAGGCCAACACGATCGGATCGAAGGCCGGCGACGCCGAGGTGGCCCGGCACGTGATCGAGATCAAGGGCGCCATCGATCGCATCAAAGAGCAAGTGCAGAATGTCGCCTAGCGCCGGGCCCGGCGCTCTTCGCATTGCAGCACCGTCCGCTGACCGCGAATCGGCTAAAGCCGCCGAACGACCGGCCCGATTCCCCGTATTGGATACCGGGCGTTTCGGCCCGTGTTGGGCTGCTGCAGAACGCACGCCCAGACGAGATCCGGATGCTGATTGACACGCATTGTCACCTCACGTACGAGGGCCTGGCACCCCAGATCGATGACGTACTCCAGCGTGCGCGCGAGGCCGACGTGCGTCGGGTAATCACTGTCGCCGAGGATGTCAGCGATGCGCGGGCGTCACTGAAGCTCATGAATGGCCGCCCACAGGTGTTTCTCATTGCCGGTATTCATCCCCACAAAGCGGCGAAGGTCACCGCGGACGACCTCAGTGCCATGACCGACTTGCACCATGGCAGGTGGAACCAGGAAGACCGGCGGGATCGTGTGGTTGCAGTGGGCGAGATCGGCCTCGATTTTCACTACGACTTCGCCACGCCCGACCAGCAGGAGGCCGTCTTCCGGAGTCAACTTGAGCTGGCCCGCGAGACCAATCGTCCGGTCGTGATTCACGCCCGCCAAGCGGAAGAGCGTGTTTGCGATATCCTGGCGGAGTATCCGCCTCTGTCGGCGCGCGCCGTGTTTCACTGTTTTTCAGGCGGCCCGGAGCTGGCCCGGCGGGTGCTCGACACGGGGGCTCTGCTCTCGTTTACCGGCGTAGTAACGTTCAAAAACGCGGGGGCCATCCGCGACTCCGCCCGGCTGGCGCCGGCCGACCGCATTCTGGTCGAGACCGACGCTCCGTTCCTTTCGCCCGAACCGATCCGTAAGATGCACCCGTGCGAGCCGGCGTTCGTCGTGCACACGGCGCGCTTCCTGGCCGATTTGCGGCAGGAATCCTTCGAGGCGTTTGCGGCTGCGACCACCGCCAACGCCGAGCGCTTTTTCAAACTGCCTGAGGAATAAACCATGAGTTTGTGTCTGGTCACGGGTGGAGCAGGATTCATCGGCAGTCACGTGGTTCGGCAACTGCTGGAACTCGGACACGCGGTGCGCGTGCTGGATGACTTCAGCACGGGACATCGCGAGAACCTGGCCGAGGTCGAGTCGCGGATCGAACTGATTGAAGGCGATATCTGTGACTCGGCGACAGCGGAACGCACCGCCAAGGGGACCGAGGTGGTATTCCATCTCGCGGCTCGGGCGAGCGTCCCGCGCAGCGTCGAGCATCCGCGCGAGGCCAACGAGGCCAACGTCACCGGCACGCTCAATCTGTTGTTAGCCGCCCGCGACGCCGGCGCCCGGCGCCTGGTCTATTCGGCCAGCAGCGCCGCGTACGGCGAGACGCCGGCGCTGCCCAAGATCGAGAACATGCCCCCGGAGCCCCTCAGCCCGTACGCCGTCAGCAAGCTGGCGGCGGAGTATTACTGCCGTTGTTTCTCGCACGTGTATGGGCTGGAGACCGTCTCGCTGCGCTACTTCAATGTCTTTGGGCCGCGCCAGGACCCGAACAGCGCCTACGCCGCCGCGATCCCCGCCTTCGTCGCCCACATGGTCCGCGGCGAGCAACCGATCGTGTTCGGCGACGGCGAGCAGTCCCGTGACTTCTGCTACATCGAGAACGTCGTCAGCGCGAACATGCTGTCGATGCAGGCCGAGAAGACCGCCGGCGAGACAGTCAACATCGCCTGCGGCGAACGCATCACCCTCAACCGAATCATCGCGCTGATCAATCAGCACCTGGGCACAGACATCGAGCCCGAGTACCAGGACCCACGCCCGGGAGACGTGCGCCACAGCCTGGCGGACGTCAGTGCCGCCGAGCGTGCCATCGGCTACAAGCCATTGGTCATGTTTGAGGAGGGGCTGGAGCGCTCTATCGATTGGTACCGCCGGAACCTGGGTTAACCCAATCCGAACTCGACTGATAGCGGCGAACGCCCAGCTCGGTGTAGCGACACAGCACCTCGTGTGGCCGGACACCGAGCTCGGCCCCAAGCTCGGCCTCGGTCAGCCCGTCGCCCAACAGGACCACCTCGTCCCCCGGGCGGTCGGACCGGTCAACACTCACCAAGCACGTATTCATACCGACTTCGAGCACACGCTGCCGGCGGCCGTTGATGATCACCGTCGCCACCCGCAAGCCGTTCGCGTAGCCGCACTGCATGACGCCCACGTGGCGACGCTCGAATCGCGTGTAGCCGATCGGCCCACGCGTATCCCGTGCGGTCATCAGCTGACCGGTCACGCGCACCGCCCCAGCGTATAGCGCCAACCCTGGGCGCACCGCATCCAGCCACGCCTGCGGACAACCGAGCAAAGAGGTCGCGGCGGCGTGCATGATCAGCGGCCGCCCTTTTCGCAACGAGCCCAGCAGCTCGGCCGAGGATGCATCCACCGCGTGCGTGAACACTTCTCTTGCCGAGCAGCACGCCAGCAGATCGTCGAGCTCTTCCGGGTGACAGCCGAACCGCTGCATGCCGGTATCGACGTTGATTGCGACCGGGAGGCCGACGAACCTGGCGGCCTCCGCGCGGTTGCCCACGCTGGCGCGAAGTTGCAGCTCGCGGTATTCGCCCGGCTCACCATCGGGCGGCCCCATCACCAACCCGGGTCGGCCCAGCGCGCGAGCTTCGTCGAGCGTGAAGTATGCGAAATCGTCGACGACCGGCGCAAGCACGTCCGCCACGCGCACGGCCCCCAGCCCGTATGCGTCGGCCTTGACGACGGCGATCAGCGGCACGCCGGTCTTGGCGCGGATCTCCTCCGCCGTCGTTCGGATGCGATCCAGGTCAATTGTGACGGCAATGTGTTTTGAACGCATGTTGTCCCTGGTGACCACGGGCGTACATGTCCACGTTCCCTGCGCCGAACTGGGAGGTCCGACGCTGCATATCAGTGTATTTGAGCGGTCCCGGTCGACAAAAACAACATCCAGCATGATCCATCAACGGTAAGCCGGTGCCGCACGGGGCGCAAGACGACATCTCTACGCCGGTGCAGGCGCCACGCCAACGGGCAAACCGTCTTCCTGCGAGAATGGCCGCCGCGCACGTTTTAATCAGAGCGCGTACGATTGGACGGTTGCGTGCCTTGGCAGTATATCGGCTTCAACTGAAGTTCGCGGCGTGTGCCGTACCGGCGTGGGCTCGATCAACCGGGGATGAGCTTCATGAGGATTCACAGAGGTTAACCGATGCGACTTCAGGGCCTTGACTGGACATTCGTCATCGCCTTCTTCGTCATCTCGCTGGCGATCGGCTTGCTGGTGGCGCGGCGCGCCGGGAAGAACACCTCGGAGTTCTTCCTCTCGGGCCGGACGATGCCGTGGTGGTTGCTGGGAATGTCGATGGTCGCGACCACGTTCTCGACTGACACACCCAATCTGGTGACGGACATCGTTCGTCAGAACGGCGTGGCCGGCAACTGGGTCTGGTGGGCGTTTCTATTGACTGGAATGCTGACGGTGTTCGTCTACGCGCGGCTGTGGCGACGTTCGGGCGTGACCACGGACGTCGAGTTCTACGAACTGCGCTACTCGGGCAAGCCGGCGGCGTTCCTTCGTGGATTCCGCGCCCTGTATCTGGGCGTGTTCTTCAACATCTTCATCATGGCCACTGTCTCGCTGGCGGCGATCAAGATCGGCGGCGTGATGCTCGGCTTCACGCCGATCCAGACGATCCTGATTGCCTCGCTGGTCACGGTGATCTTCAGCGCCCTGGGCGGCCTGCGGGCGGTGCTGCTTACCGACTTCCTGCTATTCATTGTCGCCATGCTCGGCGCCGTTGCCGCGGCTGTGGTGGCGTTGCGCCAACCTGAAATCGGCGGCCTGGCCGGAATGCTGAACAGCGAGGTACTCAGTGATAAGCTCTCGATGTTCCCACGACCGGATGTAACTCCCGACGGGACGGATTGGGAGCCGGTGATCATGCTTCTGGTGATCCCGATCGCCGTTCAGTGGTGGAGCGTGTGGTATCCCGGCTCCGAACCCGGCGGCGGTGGCTACATCGCCCAGCGCATGCTCTCGGCGAAGAACGAGAAGCACGCCGTCGCTGCCACGTTCTTCTTCAACGCCGCCCACTACGCGCTGCGCCCCTGGCCGTGGATCATCGTGGCGCTGTGTTCGCTGATCGTGTTTCCGTTTGACTCGAAGACAGACCGGCAGGCTGCCGGCGAAGCATTGCAGAGCGACGAGCTGAAGCCGCTGGTCGTCAAGTGGGAAGCCGACGCCGCCTCGGTCGACGAGAGCACCAGTGATCGGATCGAGGCGCTCAAGATCCAGGAGAAAGGCCTGACCGCGATCAAGCAGGCGTTTCCAAAGACTGGATACGGCAAGCTCCGTCACGACCTGGCGTACCCGGCAATGCTGACCTTCCTACCGACCGGTCTGCTGGGCCTGGTAGTTGCGTCACTGATCGCCGCGTACATGTCCACGATCTCCACGCACCTGAACTGGGGTTCGAGCTATGTGGTGAACGATTTCTGGAAGCGCTTTATCAACAAAGATGCGGGCGACCGCGAGCAGGTCTGGGTCGGCCGTGCCTCCACGGTTCTGCTGATGGTGGTTGCCGGCGGATTCGCGCTGTGGCTCGAGAACGCGTTGCAGGCCTTCAAGATCCTGCTCCAGATTGGCGCCGGGACGGGCCTATTGTTCATCCTGCGCTGGTTCTGGTGGCGCATCAATCCGTACAGCGAGCTGACCGCGATGGTCGTCTCGTTCGTCATTGCCGTCTACATGCAGTTCTGGGCACCCGAAAGCCTGGCGGACTGGCAGAGACTCATCATCGGCGTCGGCATCACCACGATTTGCTGGATCGCTGTTACGATGATCACGCCAGCGGACAGCGAGCAGACTCTCCGCAGTTTCTACAGAATGAACCGTCCCGGCGGGCCGGGCTGGAGAAAGGTAATCGATGAAGCCGCGCGGGATGGTGAAACCATCACGGGTCCCGAGGGCGGAAGATCCAATCTGCCGTCCGGAATCCTCTGTATGGTTGCCGGCTGCCTCGCCGTGTATAGCGCGCTGTTTGGCACTGGATACTGGATCTACGGCAACACGATGCTCGGAGCGGTCTTCACGGCGGTGTGTGCCGTCAGTGTC
>CAZDTB010000213.1:0-7995 GCA_964508075.1 uncultured Planctomycetales bacterium | reverse complement strand
CCGGGGCTGCCGCCGGCTGCGTGGCGGGCGACGACTTCAGCTTGTTGAGTGCCTCACGGTCCTGGGCCAGCTTCTGTTCCAGCGTGCCGATCTGTTCCTGAAGCGTCTTGCGCTCCTTGATCGCCAGATCGAAACGGTCCTTGCCCAGATTCCGACGCTTCTGCAGGTCATCGAGCTCTGTTTGGAGCGCGACGGCCTCGTCGTTGCGCCCCTCGCTCTGGACCTTCTGCAAGGCCTTCTTCTTGGCTTCCAACTCCTTGTCCAGCGTGGCGAACTCCGCTTCGGCCTTGGCATAGTCCCCCTGCGGATCATCCACCTTGCTCTTCAGCTCGTTCAGCCGCTGCTCGTTCTCGTCGATCGTCCGTTGAAGACGCGTGATCCGCTCAGCGTCGCTGAGCTTCTCCTGCGGCGCCGCGGGCGCAGCCTGCTGCCCGGCCGCCGGCGGCGGCTGTTGGGCTGGGTCCTGTCGTGCTGCCTTCGGCGCAGCCTCCTGCCCCGCAGCAACGCCGGTCCCCAACGCGCAAGACAGAAGCACAAGAACAAATGTGCGGTACATCTTCGTCTCCCTGATTGCCGGATCAGAATGCCCGTACGTTAAAGCGTAATTCCACTCGACTGGGCGAGCAAGTGAGCCGCCGCGCCTTGGAGGCCTCACGGAGGCCCGACACCGCTCAATGGCAGCGTCTTTGCTTGAATTACATCGCCAGGCCCACCGCGAGCAGGGAAGTACACTCCCCAGGATGCCCCCGAGACCCGCCCGGTGATCCGCCGCCAGCTCCAGCGGCACGGTGATGCGCGGGCGCCGCCGTAGCTCCCGTAGACTCGCCCCCGCGGATCGAACGCAATGCGTTCGAAGTCGGCTCGCTACCGGAAGAAGATCAGCGTCAGCACGATGAAGATCGGAATCAGAATTATTCCCGAATACATCATGTACCCGAAAAAGCTGGGCATCTTCACGCCGGACTGCTCGGCGATGGCCTTGACCATGAAGTTGGGACCGTTGCCGATGTATGTATTGGCGCCCATGAAGACCGCTCCGCAACTGATCGCGATCAACAGCGGAATCGGGATCGCACCCGTGACGGTCTGCAGCGGCGACATCAGCTCCATGCCGGGCGGCGCCAGCGTGCCGGCGGTGGCGAAGTAGACCACGTACGTCGGCGCGTTATCGAGGAAGCTGCTGAGGACGCCGGTGGCCCAGAAGAAATGCCACGGCTGGTCGAGACCGAGCTCCGGTCCCTTGGTCTGCAATATCTCGATCGGCACCTGCATGGTGATGAAGATGCCGATGAACAGACAGGCCACCTCGCCGATCGCGAGGTAGTTGAACTGGTTCTCAACCCGGAAAGCCTTCTTCGTGGTCACCAGCGAGCAGACGACCATCACGAGCTGCACACCCTCGCGAAGATACTTCGGGGCGTGCCAGGCGGTTCCCGGAAAGGCCTTGGCGGGGTCGAGCGTGGCGACGGCCCCGACCACGCCCAGCAGCCAGAGGACGTTGATCAGCCCGGCCAGTTGCATCGGCTGGAGTCGCGTCTCATCCAGCCAGATGTCTTCCGGCGCCTCGCGCTTGTATGCCCAGGAATCCCACAGGAAATAGAGCCCCAGCAGCAGGGCGAGCATGAACGCCCAATACTTCCACAGCCCGAGCGTCCAGAAGAAATCCACGCCGCGGAGATAACCCAGAAACAACGGCGGGTCCCCGATCGGCAGCAGCGTGCCGCCGACGTTGGCGGCGATGAAGATGAAGAAGATGACCGTGTGCACCTTGTGTTTGCGCTCG
The DNA here is from genome assembly GCA_964508075.1 of uncultured Planctomycetales bacterium. Classification (GTDB taxonomy): domain Bacteria; phylum Planctomycetota; class Phycisphaerae; order UBA1845; family Fen-1342; genus JALSRY01. The sequence continues at coordinate 6,212 of CAZDTB010000213.1, read as the reverse complement.
GAGTTAGTCTTGAGCAAGAAGCGGATCAGGAGCATGGCCGAGCCGGTCGTGCCGATGAAGCTCGCCAGCAGGCCCCCGGCACCGATTATCGCGGTGTTGACGGTGGGGGTGGCGCGGATGTCACCGCGCACGACGATTCCGCCGGCGATCACGTAGAGGCTGAACAGCAACACGATGAACGGCACGTATTCCTTCAGCACGGCGTGATCGAGCACCGCTAGGATGGTCACGACGCCCGGCTCGCTGAAGTGCTTTTCATGCTGGGCGTGGGCGGCGGGAGCTTCCTCATGCTCCGGGTCGGCGGGTTGGGCCTGATCGGCGATGTCGGGCTGGGGCAGGTGGGCATCGGCAGCGGGTTCGTGGCTGACCTGCCCGGCGGGCGCAGCGCCGTGCTCATCATCCCCATGGATCGCCATGCCCTGGCCGCGGAAACCGTAGTACAGCAGCGTGATCACCGCCAGGATCGCGGCGATCAGCAGCTTATTCTTGTTTTCTTCCCACCAGTGGTGTGTCTTGCGCAAGAGCGGGAGGATGGCGATCGAGAGCAGCATCGCGACGAACGGCCAGCCCCAGAACAGGTGAGGGACATACTTCTCCACATGGGCGGCCTGCGCCAGAGCGAGCACCATGAATGAAATCCTTGAGTCGGATGGTCCGGGTTCGACGTACCAAGTCTTGACTGCGCCAACGGGCGGTATTATGTGCGCATCCTTGCCTTTTCGGAACAACCTCGGCATGGTTTTGTTGCATAGCGCTTGAAACGGCAGCGTTTAGCCCCGATCCTGTCGGCACAGTCGGGCTTGCCCTCGAAGCGGTAGGTGAAGACGGCGGGTCTCGGGACCCGAGTTAGGCCAGGAATCGTGCCGGAGTGGTTGCTCAACATCGCGTTGCTCGTCGGCGGTCTGATCGTTCTCGGCGTGGGGGGGGAATTCCTGGTACGTGGCGCGGCGCAGCTCGCCCGCCAGATGGGTGTCTCTGCGCTGGTCGTGGGGCTGACCATCGTGGCGTTCGGCACCTCGGCTCCCGAAATCGCCGTTTCGATGAAAGCCGCCGCCCAGAACCAGCATGCCTTGGCAGTCGCCAATGTCGTCGGCAGTTGCATCATGAACATTCTGATCGTGCTGGCGATTGCCGCCCTGGCTCGTCCGCTGCGTGTTTCGCGCAAGGTCGTCACCACGGACGCGCTGGTGATGTTGTTCTTCACGGCGATGTTCTTGCTCTTCGCGATTGACAACAACCGGATCGATCGCTGGCAAGGCGTGCTCTTCGTGATCGCGCTGGGTTTTTATGCGCTGTTTACCTACTTCGGGGCCCGTCGGCAGCCAAAGGTGGTTGAAGACGAATATGAGCGGGAGCTGCAACTCGCTCGTCGGCCCTGGCCGCTAAACGCTCTAGCCGTGGTGATCGGCATCGCCGCACTCGTGAAGGGAGCCGACCTGATTGTCGACGGGGCGGTCGGGATCGCCGAGTTACTGGGCGTCAGCGAGCGCATCATCGGCCTGACGATCATCGCCCTGGGCACGAGCCTCCCGGAGTTGGCGACCTGCGTAATTGCCGCCCGCCGCAATCAGCCCGACATCGCGATCGGCAACATCATCGGCAGTAATATCTTCAACATCCTGGCTGTGATCGGCATTACGGCGACGTTTTTCCCCCTGAGTGTGGCCCGCGAATTCCGTTTCGATGCGTTAGTGCTGCTGTTCGTGGTCGTGCTGTCGTTCTGGGTGCTGCGAACCGGACACCGGATCTCGCGGCGCGAGGGGGCGTTGCTGTTGGGGATCTACGCGGCGTATCTGGCCGTGACGCTTAGTTAGAGCTGACCAGGACCACGCATGTCAGCGCGCGTATTCGACGGCGCGGACTTCTCGTAGGACCGTGACCTTGATTTCGCCGGGGTAGGTGGCCGTCTCCTCGATCTGCTTGGCAATGTCGCGGGCCAGCTTGAGCGCCGAGCGGTCCTCGATCCGCTCCGCGTCGACGATCACACGCACCTCGCGACCGGCCTCGACCGCGTAAGCCTGCTGAACCCCTTCGTACGAAGTCGCGATCGTTTCCAGCTCTTCTAGCCGCTTGATATAGCGTTCAAGTGACTCGCGTCGCCCGCCGGGGCGCGAAGCGCTGATCGCGTCCGCCGCAGAGACCAACGGCGTGTACGGATGGGTGGCCGCGATGTCGCCGTGGTGGCCGGCGATCGCGTTGATTACCGCGGCCGGCTCGCCGAGACGCTTGCAGAACTCGGCCCCGATCTTGGTGTGGCTGCCCACGGCTTCGTGGTCGAGCGCCTTGCCGATGTCGTGCAGAAATCCGCAGCGGCGCGCCAGGGCGCCGTCGAGGCGGAGTTCGTCCGCCATCACGCCGCAGAGGTACGCCACCTCGATCGCGTGCCGCAGGACGTTCTGCCCGTAGCTGGTGCGGTAGTGCAATCGGCCGAGCAGGTTGGTGATTTTCTTGTGCAGACCGTTGACGTTGGCTTCGAGCGCGGCTTGCTTGCCGACCTCAGCTATCTTCTCTTCCACCTCGCTGGTCGTGTCCTTGACGATCTCCTCGATGCGGGTCGGGTGAATGCGGCCGTCCTTGATCAGCCGTTCGAGCGACAGGCGAGCGACCTCCTTGCGAACCGGATCGAAGCAGGAAATGCTGACCGCGCCCGGAGTGTCGTCGACGATCACGGTGACGCCGGTGGTCTTTTCGAAGGCGCGGATGTTGCGGCCCTCGCGGCCGATGATGCGGCCCTTCATGTCGTCGGAAGCCACGTCGACGGTGGCGATGGTGGCTTCGCAGGTGTGCTCAGCGGCGTAGCGCTGGATGGCCTCGATAATGATGTGGCGGGCACGTTCGTGCGCGTTTTCCTGGGCGGTGGTCAGGATGCGTTCGACCAGCTGGCCGGCTTCGCGCTCGACCTCCTGTTCGATGCGCTTGAGGCAGAGGGCTTTGGCCTCGTCGGTAGTGAGCTTAAAAACTCTCAACAACTCGTTGCGCTGCTCGGTGAGGAGCTCGTCGAGCTTGGTTTGCTTGGCGTTGATCTGCTGCTTGGCGGAAGCCAGTTGCTGCTCGCTTTCCTCGATCTTCCGCTCCTTGGTGCTGAGCACGTCAAGCTTCTTGTCGAGGACGTCTTCACGCTTGGCGAGCCGGCGCTCGGCGACCTTCAGCTCGTTGCGGGTGTCGGCGGTCTCCCGCTCGAACCGGTTCATCGTGTCGAGGAGCTTCTTCTGGGCCTCGACCTCGGCTTTGCTGAGCAGTTCGTCGCGCTGCCGCTGGGCTCGCTCTAACTTACGTTCAGCTTCCGCCTGCCGGGCGGCCTGGCGGGCGCGCAGACGCATCTGCACGAGGAACCAGGTGGCGGCGGCGCCGACGCCGACCGCCGCCGCAAGCCCGAGCATCCAGGCGGCCCAACCCGGCTCGCCAGCGGCGAGCATAAGTGGCGTATAACAAGACATTTCTTTATCCGGTTCATGCGATTGCCAGAGTACAAGAGCTGACCGCGGTCAGCGCACTGACCGGGCAGAATGGTGGGAGGCAATAGGAAGCAACCCGCCTCGCGGGCCGCTGGAAAGCCGACCAGTTGTGCGTTTCGCCTAATCAACGGCGAAGCGACTAACCTCAAACCTCGGTGGGTTCGCGAGCGTGACGGGCCAGTATGAACGGTGCTGAATTACGCTATGAATCTGCGACCCTAACGCCACGTTCCCGACTAACTGTTTGTTGATATCAGATTTTCTTGCGAACCGCCGAGCAGTTCAGCTACGAATCCTTCGCCGTACAAGGGGCCGCTTACACGAGTGGTCGGCTGAGCGCACCACAACCATAGGCCCGGTAACAAACTACGTTCATTCAAGATTATACGCCGGCGCCCCCCCGGACGCCAGCGAGAAAATCCCAGTTGCGGAATGAGAAACTCCGGTGAGAGGGATGGCATAGGCCGCAGCCTGAGCCGGGCGTGATCCAGGCGCCGGGAGCGCTTCCGGCCGGCGTGAGTCAGGTGGCGGCAACCTGCACGGCAGACTGGGCAGAGACCCACCCAAGCCACCTGGCGTCGGAGCTGCAAGTCGGGCGTTTACGGCGTGGCGACGGAGAGACGGGTGGAACCTGAGATCGAACGCCAGAGCTTCCTCGCACGCCACCGAATCAGTCATATGCCCGTAGCGGGCCGATCCGGGGCGCAAGACTTGCCAGAGGCCCTGCACGCGGATAGCATAAATGCTTCGGCGGGTTCCGGTGACTCAGCCGTCCAAGTGTATTTATGCGCGAAGCTGCCCAGACAACCGCGTCCGAAAGTGCAAGATCGCACGTTGCTCAGTGGGTGATAGCAGTTCTGCTGGCGTTTATCGCCGGGATGCTCTGGACGCGTCCGTCGGGCGAGCTGGCCCCCACAGCACTGGCGCAGAGCGCCCCGCTCGTGGGGGCGCGGGGCGTTTACGCGTTTACCGGGCAGCTCGACCGTAATCGCTATGGGTTGTTCATGCTCGATATCGAGCAGGGCACGATCTGGTGCTATGAGATCGACAACGTGAACGGAGTCCGCAAATTGCGTTTAACTGCGGCTCGTAGCTGGGTTTATGATCGATACTTGCGCGACTTCAATTGTGCCGCCCCCGATTTTCGGGCGGTGCAGCAACTCGTTGCCCAGCAGCGTGCGACGCAGCGGCCGGCGACCGCTGACGCCGCCGGCAACATCGAGGGCGGCCCGCAACCGCCGCCCATGAACAGCGCCCCGGACGAGCCGTAGCGGGAGTCCTCCCAAGACAGGAGTGCAGCATGGCCAAGGCCTTTTACTCGATGGAAGAAGTGTGCGAGCTACTTGGCAAGAGCCAGGATGAAGTTAAGCAGCTCGTGCAGACTGGGTCGCTCCGTGAGTTCCGCGATGCCGGCAAGATCTTCTTCAAGGCCGAAGACGTGAACAAACTCACCGGCGGTGATGCCTCCGCGAGTGAAGACAGCGGCGAGATCTTGCTCGAATCCGCCGCCGAGCCCGAGCTCCCCGGCTCGCCAGATACTGAGGGTACGAGCTTCATCGGTTTGGAGCCGGTGGATGAGTCGGAGCCCGTGCCGGAGCGGAAAGGCCCAGAGTCGGAGAGGGGGCCCACCACGACCGGCATCGGCGTGTTCGACGAGGACGAGCTCGAGATCGATGCCGACCCGATGGCCGAGACGCAGATTACCACTTCAACCCCCGAGGACCAGGTTGCGCTGGAGGGTAGCGGCAGCGGCTCGGGACTGCTCGACCTGACGCGCGAGGCCGACGACACCTCGCTCGGTGCCGAACTGCTCGATGAGATCTACCCCGGCGAAGAGGAAACCGTCGAGGCCGTCCCGACGGCAGCCGAAGGACCCGTGACCGAACCGGAAGCCGAAGAACGGGCAGTCGAGGAAGAACCCGAGCCGGCGGTCAAAGTGGTGGAGACCCTGCCGGCGGTGGGCGTGACCATCGGCGATCCGTCCGAAGGGTTGTTTTCCGGACTGATGGTCGGGGCGTTGCTCGTGCTGGTCGTGGCGGGGAGCGTTGTGGCCGGCATCTTGCAGGGGTTCCTCCCCGATTATGCGCAAACCCTCAGCAACTACTTCTGGTACCTGCTGATTGGGGCCGTGGTGGTGCCGATCCTGTCGCTATTGATCGGTTGGGTGATCGGGAAGGCCGCCGTCCCGAAACGCGCCTGACCCACGGGCAAGGCGCGCGGGAACGGACAAGTCGCCGCGGGCCGACCGCATGCTCGTGCGCGCGTGCTGCTGCTTCTCGCGTCTGCACGCATTTCGGAAACTGACAAGGTCAAACAGCGACAGCCGCCTGTCTGCAAATCGCGCCCCCACCCCGTTGGAGTGGGCCACCCGTCCGATAGGATGAGCAGGCCGGCCGGGAGGCCGGATGCAGATTGATTTCCCGTGGGGTGCGTGGCTGTCGCGGAAGGGCAGCACGCGGGTGGGGGGTGCATGCACGCCGACGGGGAAAGTTTGACCACACCGAAGGAGATGGCCGATGACGACCCGCTCGCAGATCTCGCTGGCCTTGGTTTCCGCCCTGTGCGCGTTCACGGCCTCGGCCACCGCCGAGCCGTATTGGATTGCTTACGAAGGGAACGACTTTCCAGAGAACGAGGGCTGGTGGCGAGTCTATTCGGGCGGTGGGGCCGAGCGCTGGATCGAGGACGGGATGCTCGTGCTCGACGGCCTTGCTGACCTAGGGATCAATGACGTGTACGGGTACGACCAGTATCCGA
>CAZDTB010000212.1:0-8005 GCA_964508075.1 uncultured Planctomycetales bacterium | reverse complement strand
GGTTTGGACAGGAGCCTGCTGATGACGACATTGGTCCTGTTACGACACGGCGAGAGCATCTGGAACAAAGAGAACCGATTCACCGGCTGGACCGACGTCGGCCTCTCCAAGAAAGGCGTTCAGCAAGCGCTCGAAGCGGGTCGCACGCTAAAGCGGGAGGGGTACTCGTTCGACGTGACTTACACATCCGTTCTCAAACGAGCCATCAAGACGTTGTGGCTGGTGTTGGAAGAGATGGACCTGATGTGGATCCCGGTGCATCGTAGTTGGCGGCTGAACGAGCGGCACTATGGCGCGTTGCAGGGCTTGAACAAGGCGGAGACCGCCGAACGCCATGGCGCAGAGCAGGTCAAGTTCTGGCGGCGCGGCTATGATGTTCGTCCACCTGCACTCAATCCCGATGACGAGCGCAACCCGGCCCGGGGTCCACGTTATGCCGAACTGCGATCGGAGGAAATCCCGCTGACGGAATCGCTCAAGGACACGGTCGCCCGCACGTTGCCCTGCTGGCACGACGCGATCGCCCCTGCTATCCGCGCGGGCAGGCACGTCCTAGTCGCCTCGCATGGGAACAGCTTACGCGCGCTGGTGAAGTATCTGGACGGCATCTCTGACGAAGAAATCGTTGAGCGAAACATCCCGACGGGGATTCCACTGGTGTACGAGCTGGACGGAGAGCTCAGGCCGGCGAAGAGCTTCTACCTCGGTGACCCGGACGTCGACACCGCATAGCAGAGGGGTACAATGGGCTCCATGATGGACCGGCGTTCACGCTGCAGCAGTCCCCCAAACCCGCGATAACCGGGCTTGCCCCATGACCACCGGATTATTTCTCAACGTTTTGCTCGCGTCCCCTACCACGCAGGCGAGCGGCATACTTGATGTGTTCGGTCAACACCCGGGGCGCCGCATATTTGCGATTCTCGTGATCGCCGCGGCAACGCACCTTACGGTCGTCCTGGTGCGTCACCTCTTCCATGCCGTGCTCCGATCTAGGCCCGCGGGACACACGAAGGTCCGAACGCTGTCTCATTTCGCCAGCAGTGTGATCATCTTCATCCTGTATTTTGCGGCGGCCGGGATGATTCTGCACGAAATGGGCGTCTCTCTGACCGCCTACGTCGCAAGTGCGACCGTCATTGGCTTCGCCGTCAGCTTTGGGGCTCAGGGCCTCATTCAGGATGTCATCACGAGTCTCACGGTGATCACCTCCGATCTTCTGAATGTGGGTGATATGGTCGATATCGGCGGTCAGGTCGGAATCGTCCAGCGAGTCGGCATCCGATTCACGGTGCTCGTCAATCTAAGCGGCGCCCGGGTGTTCATCCCAAACCGAAATGTCGCCAACGTCATCAACTTTGAGCATGGGTACATTCGAGTGTTTCTGGACGCGAGGCTTCCCCAAGCTGCCGATAAAGCGCGCGAAGCGCTTGAGCGACTGCGGGTTGTTTCGGCGTCATCGTACGATCAGTTTCGGGGATCGATGCTCCGTGAGCCTGAAATCGCAAGCCCCAAAGCCACCGACGCGGGTTATTCATTTGTGCGGATCAAGTTCAGGATCTGGCCCGGGCAGGGCGCTCTCGTCGAGACGGCGATCAAGCAGGCGCTCGTTCTTGAATTGCGCGCGATCGATCCCTCCTACGCAGATGCAATGGTGGTGGTGCACTATCGCGCGCAATCCGCGGACGAAGAATCGCAGATGCCGCAACCGGCGGCTGTGGTTCGCAGTTCAGCGCGGGGCCTGCCGAAGCGAAAACACAAGTGACCGAGGATATTGTGATTCCCGATGCTGCCCGTCGCGTGAGTCGCCATCCGAATCAGAGCAGCGGCCCAAGCAAGCGGAACGTATTCTCCGTGAACCGGCGCCAGGTAGGGCGGCGTCGCCACGCATCGAGCTCGAGTCGGTCTGAGTTCCCGAGGTAAGTGTTCTGGAGCGCTCTTAGCTGACTCGCGAAGGCCACGTCGTACACAAACAGTGAGATTTCGAAGTCGAGCCAGAGGCTGCGCATGTCGAGGTTGACGGAACCGAAGACGCTTATCGCCCCGTCGATCGTCATGCTCTTGGTGTGCAGCAGACCGCCTTTGAACAGTGCGATGGTGGCCCCGGCGGACATCAGGTCATCAAAGTGGGCGACGCTCGCGTAGCGAACGAGCAGTGAGTCGTTGCGGGCCGGAACGATTAACGTCACCTCGACCCCGCGCAGGGCAGCCGACAGCAAGGCGGTGAGCATCGATTCGTCCGGAACGAAGTACGGCGTCGTCATCACAAGTTCATGGCGGGCGGCGTAGATCGCCGTCAGCAACAACTGGTGAATCGCTTCCGGTCGAAGATCCGGACCGGAGGGCACAACTTGAATCATCGATCCGGCCGGCATGGGCGACCCGTCCCCGGCTAACGGCGGCAGTTCGCATGCACGGCCGGTCTCGACCGACCAGTCCAGCCCGAAAACACCGTCGAGGACGGCGGCGGCGGGACCGGTGATGCGCGCGATGGCGTCGACCCATTCGCCAACGCCCGACTCCTGCTTGAAGAACCGGGGATCGACGAGATTCTGGCTGCCGGTGTAAGCCACGCGATCGTCGATGACGACGATTTTGCGGTGATTTCGCAGATCCCTGCGAACAAAGAGGGTTCGGAGAGGCCCGGTGGGAAGCGCCGCCGTAAGCTCCACACCCGCGTGGCGCAGGCGGCGGGCCAGGTCGCCTCTGAGAAACGCTTTGCTTCCCGTCGCGTCGGCCAGCGCCCGGCATTCGACGCCGCGCCGGGCCGCCCGCACGAGCGCGTCGACGACATCGGCGGCACGCCCACCCTCGTGCCAGATGTAGAAGCAGAGGTGGCATTTGCTCTGGGCGCCGTCGATGTCGGCCACGATCGCGTCGAAGACGGCTTGGTAGTTGTCGAGTAACTCGATGTCGTTACCGGTCAGGGCCGGAAAACCGAGCACGTGCTCGGCAAGGCGCTGGATGGGCTTCGCCGTCGCCTCGATCTGCGTGGCGGCCGTGTCGTATTGAAGCCGCAGACCGGTCTGCCATTGCTGCACCTTGCCGATGCTCGCGGCAATGCGCGCCGCCCTGCTCCGGCCCAGGCGCCGTTCGCCAACGAGCAGGTACGCAACAGCACCGACAAAGGGCACGCTGAAGATCACCGCCAGCCATGCTACTGAGACGCCGACGGGTGGCCGCCTCATGATCACCCGAATCGACAACCCCACCATGATGAGCCAGTGCGCGATCAGGACAAAGGTGCTGAGCTGGTGGAGGTTCATACCCTATCGCTATCAGACTCGGCTTTCTCGGAACTGGGCTCGGCCACGGCCTGCATGACCGCCTTGCGGGCCATCCTCGACACGAGGACCATGACGATGACACCCACCACCACGCCGCCGATGATTGCGAAATCGTGCAGGTGACCGGCTTTCGTGCCACCGCCGGCCATCCGGGCCATGTGCTTGCCAGCGTGGCCGAAGTATACCTCGATGATCAGGTTGGGAGCGAGGGCGAGGCAGGCAATCAGAAACCCCGCAAATCGGACGCCGGCCGCGCCGAGCAGGTAACTGATGGTCGCAGGATTCAACGGTGTGAGACGCAGAAGCACCTGCAGACGAAGTTCATCATGGATGACGGCTCGTTGAATGGCCGCCAACGACGGCTTCGCCAGAAGCGTCCGCTCGATCCGCGCTCGCAGAAGTCGGCGGGAAAGCGCGAACTGCAACGCGCCGGCGAGCAGGCTGCCGGCCAAGACCGCCGCCGCGCCCCACACCATCCCGAACAGAGCACCCGCAATGATGCACAGCACCGTGTCGGGCACCAGGAATGACGTCGCTACGACGAACAGGACGACGAACGCGAGGGCGCCCCACGGGCCGAGCTGCGCGATCCATGACTCGATGGCATTGATGTGATGGTCGATGTCCCGGCCCACCACGACGATGGCGATAACCAACAGGATCCCGATCGCCAGGTACGGCAGCGCTGCCCGCAAGCTGGCGCGCGTGAGCAACCGTCGCACGCGATCAGCACCTTCCGCGATGTTCTCACTGTGCACCGTGATGCACCTCCTTCAGGACATCGAGGCGTTGTCATCGAAGTGAAAACGGTGCATCGCGCGATGCACGACCGGAGCGAAGACGATGCCCACCACGACCAGGAACACCATTCCGGCAAAAAGGGCGTAACTGCCCGCGAAGAGCTTTCCGGCAGTCGTGTGTAACTCCGCCACAGGTCCCATGCCCCCAAGAATCATCGCTGCATTCACATACGCGTTGAGCCACGACATTCCTTCAAACCAGTGGTAGCCTGCCATGCCCATCCAGAGTGCGCCGATAACGAGAGCAACGGCTGCCAGCGCATGTGTCGCCAGTCGGCCGAGAAACCGCCGTCGCGGGATGAGCGGCTCACGGCGGTGCTCATACATGAGACTCTCCTCGTGGGCTTTTGCTTGATACCGACGCAAGCGGGCCGCGATAACGCCCTCTTACAACAAACGCATCCGCCGGAACAACCACAATACGGCAGAGACGGCGCGGTAAACAAGATAACGCGCCCGGTTCTTGCTGCCCGCGAAGACGTAGTACATTCCGAACAGCGCGACCGGCTCCTCGCTCGCGCTGCGCTCGATTGCGGCGGCAAGCCGTGAGGCAGCTGTATTTGGCTTGATGCTATCGGGATCGAAACCCAGTGCCTCAAGATCCTGCCGCAGGTTCGCTTCCTGGAAGAGCGCCTCGCCGACCAACGTCGAAAACGGCGCACCGGAGCTCGCCAGCTTCCGGAGTTCGCGCTCGAGCGCGTTGTGAATCAGCAGTCGCTGCCCGAGCATCGCGACGTATTACTTGCGCGGCAGCGAGCCCTTGGCCAATGCCCGCTGTAGCTCCCGGTTCTCGGCTCGCTCGTGGTGCGCCTTCGTTTCGTCTCGCAGACGCGCCATGATCGCTGGGCTTGTGTCCGGCATGAGCATTACCTCCAACACATGGAAGTGCTTCCCCGAAAACGTCGCGAGTCCGGCGAGACAGATGGACAACCCAGGTAACCGGTCCAGAAGTGCCCTTGTTCATGTCTCGCGAGTTTGCGAAAGGCGGTGACGGCGCTTCGCTATCAGCTTGGCTGGCTGGATGATCGCTGGCGAAGTCAAGCGTGGTCCGACTTCGCCCTGGGATCACACTCGCTTGACCATACGGACAATGGCAACGAAGACGATCGCGCCGACGATGGCCGTGATAAGGTGGCCAAAATGGCCAACAGGCCAGATCCCCAGCCATCGGAAGATAAGGCCTCCCAGCATTGCCCCGATCACGCCGACGACGAGATCGCCGACCAGCCCAAATCCACGACCCTTCGCGAACTGCCCGGCCAGCCAGCCGGCGGCGACACCAATAATCAGGAACCAGAGTAATGACACCAGATGCTCCTCTTGAACCTGGTCACTCAGTAAACTTGAGATCGGTGTTAGAGCGATCCTTCGGACCGCGGAATTGTACCCGCGGTCCGAAACGGACTCAAATACTCGACCTTCCATTGGCCGGAGAGGCAGGGCAACTTGCCGCTTTCGACGTCCTGCCAGTGATCCGGTACGGGCTCGACCCGGGCAAGTGGACCTCGATGGGGCGAACCGTCACACACCAAGGCTCACTGGCGTAACGGCCGCTGAAATCGGCACGAGAACAAGTGGGAGGCGTACGTCAACGGCGCTTTGCCCCCGGCGCCGGCATCGGTCCAGTGAGCCACGCCTGATGTGGCGCGACCGCGGGCCTCGCTCCGGCGCCGGGTGCAGTGTGTTGCGTTAACGGTCGAATCGCAGAAGAACAAAACGCTGCGACTCGCCGGTCCGCACGATCAGACGCACGCCGTCTTTCAGGTCGTGTTTGCCCAACTCCCGCTGGAGTTCGGCGACGTCGGTGGTCGCGACTCCGTTCGCGCTCACGATCACGTCGTTCGGGCGGAGGCCCGATCGGGCGGCGGCGCCGGTCGGATCGACCGACGTAACCAGGACACCGTCAGGATTCGTGAGCCCAAGCGCCCGGGCCGCCTCCGGCGTGATGTCGGAGAGCACGATGCCCAGCTCCTCGGTGAACTCCGGCGAAGCTGCAACTGCCGCTTCATTCTCCATTCGACCGATCTCGACGCTTACGGTCTGGCTGTGCCCGTTCCGGAAGATCTCAAACGTCGCCTTCGAGCCGGGTGCCGTCGCCGCGATGCGGTTTCGTAGGTCGTTCATGTCGTGGACCGGCGCGCCGTCTATCTTCGTGATGATGTCGCCCGCCTCGAGCCCGGCGTGCTCCGCCGGCCCGTTGGCCAGCACGTTGCCAATCAGAGCGCCGTCGGTCGAACTGTAGCCGAACGACTTGGCGAGGCCTTCGTCGAGCGGCTGGATGCTTACTCCCAGCCAGCCCCGAACGACCTGCCCGTTGTGGATCAGGCTGTCCATGATCGAGCGGGCCATGTTGATCGGGATCGCGAAGCCAACGCCGTTGTTGCCGCCGCTGCGGCTAGCGATTGCGGTATTGATCCCGACGACCTCGCCCCGGAGGTTCACCAGCGGACCGCCGCTATTGCCGGGATTAATGGCCGCGTCGGTCTGGATGAAGTCCTCGTAGTCGGCGATACGTACGTTCGAGCGGCCCTTGGCACTGACGATGCCGGCCGTAATCGTATCGGTCAGGCCGAACGGGTTTCCGGCCGCGACGACCCACTCGCCGACTTTCAGGTCGTCGGAATTGCCGAGGCGCGCCGGCGTCAGGCCCTTAGCTTCCACGCGAATAACCGCCAAGTCGGTCATCGGGTCAACGCCGACGACTTTGGCGGGGTACTCCCTGCCATCGTGCAGCTTGACCATCAGCTCGTCCGCGTCACCGGCAACGTGGTTATTCGTCAGAATGTAACCGTCCTCGCTGACAACCACACCGCTGCCGAGACCCTCCTGCGGCGGCATCTGCCGCGGGTTCATTGGAATGCGGTTTCCGAAGAAGCGCCGGAGCATGTCACCGTCGAACGGTAAGCCGTCCGGAAGGTCGCCGAACCGTTGCCGGCCGTTCTCGCCGGCCGGCTTGAAGTGCTTGACTGCACGAATGCTGACGACCGATGGTTGGATCGTCTCAGCCGTTCCCGTGAACGCCTCCGACAGCGCGCTGGCGTAGCGCAACGCTTCCTGCCTCTCCGTGTTGCCGGCCGTGTCGTGTGCCAGGACGGGAGTCAGGTCCGTGTTGATCCAAAGAGCCGCCAGCCCGACACAGGCGGCGGTCGCGAATCTCCTCGCGAGGGATTTTGAACGTGCGTTCATGTCGTACCTCCAAACACGCGTACATCGACCACACCGACATTCCGGTGTGTGCGATGGGTTGTACGCAGGAGGCGGATTAGAAGTTCTCGTGGTTCTTTATAACGGCGCGCGTGGGAATAAAGGGCCGTCGCGCGCTGTTTTGGCGGATTCTGATCTCGGGATCAGCCGCCAAAATGGCAGTCGGTTGCGACACGGGAACCGCAACGCACCAGGCACGCTTGCTGCGCTCGACGAGCCTCTACCGGTCTCGGTGAGCGTGGTGGCAGGAATGTTGTGGTGGCGGCGGCAAGTGCCGCGCTGCCCGCCGTGTGGTACCCTACGCATCCTGGGTGGACGTATGGCGACCTGGCCTCGGAAGGTCCGTTTGAGGCCGGCTGGAGCGAGCAGGCATGAACCAGGACGAATCCGTAATACTCCATGCCCGGACCTACTGAGCAACATGGCACAGGCGAAGGAGATGCAGCGCAAGCTGTATTCCGACCACGCTCCGCCAGTGGCGGGTCTTGACATTGGCGGGCTGTCGCGGCCGGTTGCGGCGACCAACGGCGACTGCGTCGATCACATCTCGCTGACGAGCGCGCGCTGCGCCTTACGGGCGCGCAGCGGGACCCGACGCTTGCGTGACGCAGGCGCTACGGTCTTGAAAGAGAAAGGAAACCACATGGAACTGGGCATGAGTGGATTGCAACGGAGGCGCGCGCGACTGTGGCCGCACACGGCCGGTTCGTGATC
>CAZDTB010000211.1:1208-8041 GCA_964508075.1 uncultured Planctomycetales bacterium | reverse complement strand
AGCGCCTATCAAAACCGGGTGGCACGGGCGTCTCGCCCGTGGGGCCACAGGCGAGACGCCTGTGCCACCCTGGTTGTGTTGGAGACTCTCAGATCCCTTGTCACGTCACCACGTTCTCACTCGGCCACTTCGTCACTCCGTCAGTCCGTCACTTCGTTCACTCTGTCACTTTGTTCCGTTATCGCCTTGTCACGTTGTCACGTTATCACTTCGTTCCCAGCGGCCGAATCTTGATGTTCCGATACCAGACCCGGTCGCCGTGATCCTGCAACACGATGTGACCTTCTTTCATAAGACCGTAGTTGGGCCAGGCCTTGAACTTGGTGTCGGCGACCATCTGCTTCCACTCGTCGGTCCACAGCTCGTATTCGACGATCTTGACGCCGTTGAGCCAGTGCTCGACGTGCGGGCCGTTGCAGACGATGCGAACCCGGTTGAAGAAGCCGACCGGGGCGGTCACGTCGCGGAGCGGGGCGTGCAGGGCGTAGTTTGAGCCGGCCGAGGTCAGCGGGCTGCGGCCGTCGGCGTGCTCGGCGTTGTCGAGCACCTGGAACTCCGGGCCGGTGAAGAACGGCCAGTCGAAGTCCTCGTTGACGCGGTAGAAGATGCCGCTGTTGCCGGCGGCACAAATCCGCCATTCGAGCTCGAGCTCGAAGTTGTCGAACTCGCCCTCGGTGATGATGTCCCCGCCGGGACCGACGCGGACCAGGCAGTCGTCCTTGACCTGCCAGCCGTCAGGCATGTGGTCCTTGCGATACCCGCGCCAGCCGGCGGTGGTCTGGCCGTCAAACAGCAGCTTCCAGCCGCCGGCCTTTTCCTCGGCGGTCAGAAAGTTCTGCGGCTCGGCCGGCGGCGGTGTGCGTACTTCACCCATGCGATTCTCCGGAATGACGTTCAACGTGTACCAGGCTTCGGTGCTCCACGGCCGCTCGCCGTCCTCCGAATAGCACGGCGGCAGCAGGCGGAGGTAGACGACGTGAGATTCTTTCAGGTTGTCGATCTCGAGGAACACGCGTTTGCGATCCGCCGACACGCTGGCGGACTTGACCGGATAGCGCACGCCATCCCGCCGCGGCGGATGGGCCCTCGCTTGCGCTTCGGGTTCGGATTCCTTCGTGCCTTCGTGCCTCCGTGCCTCCGTGCCTCCCAGCACGAACGGCCACTGCTCGACGTAATACGACTCCGGCTCCCATCCGCACCGTGGGTGGAGCGGCTTCGTGAACTCGATTTCGAAGCCGTTGGACATCGCGCGCACGGCGAGCATCTCAAACGTCTGCTCGCGCGTCGGTGCAGGGTGGCTGAACAAGTCTAACTTTCCGGTTGAGAACCGATGAACGCAACCCTGCTTGACTTCTTCGATACTCTCGACGACCACGCGATGACCGGAATCGCCGACTCCGACAAGGAAGTGTCCGTCATACCGGGTGTCCGCGAACTTCCAGTATTCCCCCGGAGGCATTCTGCCCTCGCTCTGCGGCAGCCAAACATAGGGGCGCGTACCTGCGGGAGAGAGAGGGCTGCCGATCACGTGCATCGTTTCCGCGCGGAGTTCGGCGTGAGAGATCCCCGTGGACCGTCCGCTCTTGATCACGAAACTGGGGTGCATTCCTTCCACCGGTGTTCCGTCGCCAGGGAGGCCGCGGCGGAGGGGGGGGATGATGCGCTTGTTGCCCGGCGAGGTTTCACGTGAAACATGTTTGTCGTGGCTCAGGGCGGCGGCGGGAATCAGCGTGAATTCGTCAGCTTCTGCGCCAGGCGGGCGCCATTGGAGCTCGAGGTGCTCCTCGCCGCCGGACTCGAAGTGGGCCACGCGCAGCTTGTGCTCGCCGGCGGTGAGCTCGATCTCGCCGTCCTTGGGGACCGCGCCGTGCGGGCCGTCGTGGTTGATGACGAGGCGGTCGTCGATCCAGAGCATCGAGCCGTCGTCGCTGATCAGGCGGAAGGTGTAGTTGCCGGCCTGTCCGACGGTAATGAAGCCCTCGACCTCGGTGTAGAAGTTGCCCTCGAATGGGGCGAAGTCGCCGCGGTCGGTGCGCAGCTCGAGCGTGGGGATGGTTTTCACGGCGTTGGGGAGTTGGTCGGGGACCAGGTCGGGCATCTGCTGCATGCCGTGGCCGATCTGGTAGAAGCGCACGATCAGGCCGGCCTCGCGCTCCGCGGCGCTGGATGCGACGGATGATGCCAGGAGAATGACAGGGAGTATCACGGCGGTTGGGGTCAGCATGGCTGTGGTCCTTTCACTCTCGGGAAGGCTTGTCGACGTGTACGTTCGCGCGCCGGGGGCGTTGTGGCAAGTAGGGTCCGCCGTGCGGACCAATGCTTCCGGGTGCTCCGCACGGCGGACCCTACGTGCTTTTCGATGGGTCCACAGGGCGGACCCTACATACTACATACTCTGTCGCCCGCTCCGGGGCTCGGGGATGAGGATACGCGTGACCGGGGGCTCGCGCCCCCGGCTACTGACTGCCGCCCCTCTGGGGCTGTAAGAGTCGCGAACGACCGGACACCGGCGCTGAAAATCCTGAACCCTGAACCCCGAACCCCGAACCCCGAACCCTGACGGTTACGGCCCGACCCGCGCGCTAATCCTCGTCCTCGTCGCCCTTCTTCTTTGTCGCGGCGACGATCTGTTGCTGGGTGTTCGGCGGGACCACCTCGTAGCGATTGAACTCCATCGTATAGCTGCCCTGGCCGCCGGTGACGCTCTTGAGCTGCGAGGCGTAGGTGGCGACCTCGGCGAGCGGGACCTGGGCGCGGATGGTGACCTGGTTGCCGGGCAGCATGCCCTGTCCGAGGATCTGACCGCGTTTGCCGGCAAGGTCACGGGTGATGTCGCCCATGAAGTCGGTCGGCGCGGTCACATCGACGTTCACGATCGGCTCGAGCAGGATCGGATTGCACTTCATGAAGGCCTTCTTGAACACCTGGCGACCGGCGATCTGGAAGGCGATGTCCTTGCTGTCGACCGGATGGGTCTTGCCGTCCACCAGATACACCTTGACGTCCACGACCGGGTAGCCGGCCAGGACACCCTTCTTTATCTGGGCGCGGATGCCCTTGTCGACGCTGGGACGGAAGGGCTGATCAATCGCACCGCCGAAGATCTTGTCGATGAACTCGTAGCCCGCGCCGCGTTCGGCCGGCTCCATGTCGATGAAGACGCGGGCGAACTGTCCCGCCCCGCCGGTCTGTTTCCGGTGGGTGTATTCGACGTACTTGGTCGACCTGGCGATCGTCTCGCGATACGGGATCTTGGGCGGCTTGGTGTCGACCTCGAGCTTGAAGTAGCGCTTCATCTTGCTGCGAACCACCGTCAGGTGCAGATCGCCCAGGCCCTGCATGACCAGCTCGTTGGTCTCGGAGTCGCGCTCGTAGTTGAAGCAGGGGTCCTCTTCGGCGAAGCGGTGCAGCGCGCCGCTGATCTTCTCGACGTCGCCGCGGGCCTTGGGCTCGAGTGCCAGGGCGTACATCGGCGCCGGGAGCTTGGGCATCACGATGGTTCCATCGCCGGCCTTGTCGAACAGCACCGCGCCGATCCGCAGGTCGAGTTTTGCAAAGGCGATCACGTCGCCGGCGACGGCGGCATCCACCTCGCTCTGCTGATCGCCACAGACCTTGAGCAGGTGCCCGGTGCGTTGGCCCTTGCGCTCGCCGCTGATGAACACCGAGCCGTCGCCCGTGATGGTCCCGCGCAGCACGCGGGCGACGGAATACTTGATGTTGCTCTTGGGGTCGGACGTGATCTTCACGACCTGGGCGAGGAACTCGCCGTTCGGGTCCGCCTCGATCTCGGTCTCCGACGCCTCTTCACCCTCACCGACGATCAGCTTCCGCTTGAGCCCGTCCTTCGGCGACGGGGCGAAGAGCACCAGCGCGTCGAGCACTTCGGCAATCCCGATCTCGTCGCGGGCGTTGGTAAACAGCACCGGGATCAGATGCCCGCTGGCGACGGCGTTGGCGATCGCCGGCTTGAGCTGCTCCTTCGAGACGCTGCCGGCCTCCATGTACGCTTCCATCAGCTCGTCGTCGGTTTCGACGATCGCCTCGACCAGCTGCGTGTGGCACTCGGCCACCTCGAGCACGTCGGCCGAGCCCGCTTCGTTCTCGAGCACGTCGATCAGCCTCTTGCCACCGTCGGCCGGCAGAACGATCGGGTGGCAGGCCGCCCCGAAGCACTCGCGGATGCCGTTGAGCACGTCGTCGAGGTTGGCGTTGTCGGCGTCGATGCGGTTAATCACGATCAGGCGTGCGAGGCCGTAGTCACCCGCGAGACCGAACACCCGGCGGGTGTTGACGCCGACGCCCGCCGCGGCGGAGACGACCACGACGGCGGTCTCGACCGCGGCCAGCGAGGCGATCGCCGTCCCGCAATAGTCTGGGGTCCCGGGCGTGTCGAAGGCGTTGATCAGCGTTCCATTGTGCTCGATGTAGAAGACGCTCGAATCGACGCTCTGCTTGCGTTCCCGGGATTCCTCGTCGTTGTCGAGGATGCTCGTGCCGTCGTCCACACTGCCGAGGCGATTGGTCACCCCGGCCTTGTGGAGGATTGCTTCGCCGAGCGACGTCATCCCGGCTCCGGTGTGTCCAACGAATGCGACGTTGCGAATATCGCCCACTTCCCTAACGGCCATCCACGGGCCTCCCTTCGGAACAACGAATACTGTTGATGCAGGTACAGACTCAGCAGTATAGCACCCTCCCGGGGAGTGCCAAGGCCGCCGTCTGAAGAGCGAGAGTCACCAGTCACGTCCAGGATTGCAGAGCGTACCGCCGGGAGCGGGCCCAGGAATCAGGCGAGACTGGCGATCAGGATCCCTGCCGCCACCGAGGCGTTCAGCGACCCGATACTCCCGCGTGGTGTGATTCGGCACACTTGGTCGCAGCGCTCGATGGTCAGCCGGCGCAGCCCCTTGTTTTCGTTGCCGATTGCCAACAACCAAGGGCGCTCACGCGGGATTTGGGAGACATCGTCGGGGGCGTGCTCCGAGCTGCCCAGGATCCATAGCCCGGCCTCTTTCGCGACGTCCAGCGAACGGGCTAGATTGACCTGAATCGAGAAGGGCAAGTGCTCCACGCCGCCCGCCGCCACGTCGTACGCGATGGCGGAGAGTGGAGCTGCCCGGTCGGCGGTCATCAGTAGCCCCTGCACTCCGAAGAAGGCCGCCGTCCGGATGATCGCCCCGAGGTTGTGCGGGTCCTGGATACAGTCGAGTCCGAGCCACAGCCCGTGACCGTCGGCTCGTTCGGTTGCGTCGGCGAACAGCTCGCCGAGCGGCACGCCGGGCAGCTCGCGCACCAGCGCTTCGCCGGCTCCCTCGCGGCCGGTTTTCTCCGGCTGTTCCCGGCCTCCACGTCGGCGCCGCTCCTTGCGCTGCTCCGGCCGCCCCTGCTTGAGCGGAATGTGGTGAGCTTCGGCCAACTCGCGCACGCCGTCCCACGCGTCGGTGCCGCCCTTTCTGGGCAGGCGCAGCTCGATGACGTCCTGCGGGCGCGCCTCGAGCGCAGCCAGGATGCTGTGCGGGTTTTTCAGTCTCAGCCCCATGGTTCTCCACATCAGTTCCCCCGGCGGCGCAGCTCCGTCGCCCTTCCAGGGCTGAGACCATCGCGGGCGACGCGTTCCGGGGGCTGGCGCCCCCGGCTACTGACCGGCGCCCCTCCGGAGCTCCGATAGCTCTGCGCTGGGTGGCACCGGCGTCTCGCCGGTGCACTCACAGCCTGGAAGCCTGTGCCACACGCTTCAGCCGGCCGCGAGACCGGCCACTACACTTCCCGCCGGCCACGTAGCGCTTCTTCCAGCATTGACCGGTTTGCGTATTCGATCTGGGCGCCGGGAGCCAGGCCGCGGGCCAGGCGCGTCACCTTCACGTCCATTCCTTGAAGCAGGCTCGTGATGTGCAGCGCGGTCGTGTCGCCCTCGACGTTCGGGTTCGTCGCGAGCACGACCTCCTTCACGTCCGTGCTTCGGCAACGCTTCAGCAGCGCGGCGATGGTCAGGTCGTCCGGCTCGATGCCTTCCAGCGGGGCGATGTGGCCCATCAGCACGTGGTAGACACCGGTGACCAGGCCAGTGCTTTCCAGCGTGATCAGGTCCTTGGGTTGCTCGACGACGATGATCTGCGACTGGTCACGCCGTGGGTCGGCACAGATCGAGCACAAGTCATCGTCCGCAAGGTTGTAGCAGCGCGAGCACGGCCGAATCTTCTCTTTGATGTCGCGCACGGACTCGGCCAACGCCAAGGCTTCATTCTTCTCGGCCTTGAGTAGATAAAACGCGATGCGCACGGCCGAGCGGGGCCCGACGCCAGGGAGCTTCTTCAACTCGTCGATCAGCCGTTGCAGCGGACCTGTGAGGAGAACTTCAACCATGTCTCGAATCCGTCCCCCGCCCTGAAGGGGTGAGGCACCCGTTGCAACACCGAAAACTGACAACTGAAAACTGAGAACTATTTGCCGAGCATGTCCATCATGCCCTGGAGGTCCATTCCGCCGGTGGCCGCCTGCATCTCCTTCTGGACCGCTTCGCGGCTCTTGGTCATGGCCTCGCGGACGCTGGCGCAGATCAGGTCTTCAAGCAGCTCGATGTCGCCGGCCTGGACGGTGGCCGGGTCGAGCTTGATCTCGACGAGCCCACCCCGGCCGTCGACGGTGGCGCGGACCTGTCCGCCGCCGGCCTCACCGACATACCGGGCTGCCGCGAGGCGCTCCTGCATGCCTTTCATGTTCTCCTTGATCTGGCCAGCGTTTTTCAGCAGGCCGGCGAGCTGTCCCAGGTTTCCCAACATGTGTCACTCCGTGGTCTGGTCCGCATCGGGGGCGGCCGCGGGGGTTTCACG
>CAZDTB010000211.1:0-1197 GCA_964508075.1 uncultured Planctomycetales bacterium | reverse complement strand
ACCATCGAATAATTCCAACGTCTGCTGTACGAGCGGGTCACCGAGGATGTGATCACGCTGCTCGGCCGTGACCGGGATTCGCTCGGGCGCGCTGCGGATGGGCTCCGGCGCGAGTGTATTTGCCGGCTCGCGCCCATCCGCGACGCCCGCCGCTTCGGGCGCGTCGGCATAATCCGGTGGCTGCTCGACACGAGGCTCCCCGCCTCGCGGAGAGGCCATCGGAGCGGGCTGCGCGACCCGGGGGGTGGTCACCGGCCGGGGGCTAGCGGCGGCGCGGCGCGCGGCTACGCTCGACGGGGGCTTTTTTTTTTGAGGCGCGCCCGTGCCGCCGGCTGGCAACTGGCCCAGCAACTGCTCGATCGATGACCACTGGCGCATCTTCGCCAAGCGCACCATCAGCGCGTCGGTCAGCGCCCGCCCCGCGCCGCTATAACGAACATTACGGCGAAGTTCCTCGAGCATCGCGATCATCTGAACGTAATGCGACAGCTCAAACTGACCCGCGAGCCTCACGTACTCGTCGCGGCTGGCGGCCGGAACATCCACGATCGGCGAATCAACGCCGCACGCCCGCACGTGCATCAGCGTCCGCACCACCTGGATCGTGTCGTTGCAGAAGACTTCCAGCCCACGCCCGGCCGACAGAATCGACTCCACGTCGCTCAACACCGCCGCCACGTCACCCGCCGCGGCGTGCTCCAGCAACGCGAATACCTGCTCGTCCTGCGCCGGCGGCAGAATCTCATCGAGCACCTCCGGGGTCAGCTTCTTCGGCGAGACCGACAGCAGTTGATCGAGGATGCTCAGCGCGTCGCGCATCGAGCCGTTGGCCAGCCGGGCTACCCGCCGGACGACGACCTGGTCGGCCTTGGCGCCCTCGTCTTTGGCGATCTCGACCAACCGTTGGGCAATCTCATCGGGCGCGATGTTGCGAAAGTTGAAGCGCTGACAACGGCTCTGGATTGTCGCCGGCACCTTCTGCATCTCGGTCGTCGCCAGGATGAACTTCACATGCCCCGGCGGCTCTTCGAGCGTCTTGAGCAGGGCGTTGAACGCCCCGATCGACAGCATGTGCACTTCGTCGATGATGTAGATCTTGTAGCGCGAGCGCGCCGGCCGATACGCCGTGTTGCTCCGCAGCTCGCGGATGTTGTCCACGCCGGTGTTGCTGGCGGCGTCGATCTCGAGCACGTCGAT
>CAZDTB010000210.1:0-8050 GCA_964508075.1 uncultured Planctomycetales bacterium | reverse complement strand
TGCATGGTGGCGTTTGGCCTGGCAGGCTATTTGGCCGTGGCCGCCGTGGATTATCGGCGCGCCGCTCGTTGCCTGGCTCGCGGTGCGTTGGTCGATCATCCGATGCGGTCTGGTCCGATTCATCGTTTCGCACCTGATGGGCGCCGCGGCTCTTCTGCTATTCTTGTCCTTCGCTTATCAGCCCTGGGCGCTCAGTCTATTCGCGCAGCCGAAGCCAGAAGAGAGCCCACCGTCAGCACGCTTTGAGGACTACGGCGAAGATCCGGCGGCGAAGAACGAAGGAAGCGTTCGGAGTATGGCTAGCGATGTGGAGTCTGAAAACCGCGGTTCGAAGCGCTCGTTGCGTCCCGCCGCCGCGGCCTCCGAATCAGAGGAACGCGTCACGTATGTACCGTCCGCTAATCTCACTATCCTGCTCTGGAACCTGCTGTACTTTTCGCTACTTGCGACGATTAACCAGGGCCTGCTGGCGTTTGTTGAGATGGGCCGCCAGAAAGCGGAAAACGCTGCGCTGCGCGGCGCCGTCGACCGCGCGCGGCTCAGCGCCCTGCAAAAGCAGTTGAATCCGCACTTTCTTTTCAACGTGCTCAACAGCATCTGTTACATCGCTACACGCGATCCTCACTCCGCGCGCGACATGCTGTTGCGGCTGTCGACTTTGCTGCGTTCTTCGTTCGATGCCGACGAGACCGAACGCTCCGCCCACACCGAGATCGAGTTGACGCGGAGCTATATCGAGTTATGCCGCCTGCGTTATGGCGACCGCCTACGTGTGGACTGGCACGTCGCTCCTGACTTGAAGGCCGAGCGCTTGCCGACCTTAAGTCTGCAGACGCTTGTCGAAAACGCCGTCGTTCATGCAGTCGAAAAAACTGCAGCCCCGGTGACCGTGGAGATCCGCATCACGCGTAGCGACGCGGAGTTACGGGTCGAGATAAACGACGACGGCCCCGGGTGCGGATCGGATTCCGGCGGATATCGCGAGGGTGTCGGGCTGGGTAACTTGCGGCAACGCATGGGCTACCTCTACGGGGACCGCGCGGCGCTAGTGATCGTACCGGGCCGTCCGCGCGGATTCCGGGTCGCGATGTCCATTCCGCGGACGGCCCAGTCGTCTGTCCGTGGTTAAAGCACCATGAGTTTGATTCGTACCGTGATCGTCGACGACGAGGCACCCAGCCGCGGGATGCTGCGCGAATTCGTGGAGCGGGATTCCCGCTTCACTATCGTCGGCGAGGCCGACGGCGGCCGTGCGGCCATCGATGTGATCCGTAAGCAGCGCCCGGACGCCGTGTTCCTGGATATCGCGATGCCCGAAGTTGACGGATTCGATGTGGCCCTGGCGTTGAGTGACTTGGAGACGGCGATCGTGTTTGTTACGGCGCACGACCGTTTCGCGCTACGCGCCTTTGAAGTTGAAGCGCTCGACTACGTGCTCAAGCCGGTCGATCCTGTTCGGTTGCGGACGACCCTGGATCGACTCGCGCAGCGCAAAGTGAGTCGGGCGGACGCGTTTAGTCGCTTACTCGCGAATCCGGAGCCGGGCATATTGAAGATAAAGGCGGTCGGTGCGTTCTTGCGGCTTGCGTTCTCGGAGATTCTGTACTTTGAGGCTCGTGGCAACTATGTCGAGTTGCACGCAGTTCTTGATGGCGCGCCGCGGTCTTGGCTCGTCCGCGTCACATTCAGTGAGATGCTCGAACGAATGCGGCCCGCTGGCTTCAGGCAGATCCACCGTTCCTTTGCCGTAAATTCGACCCACATCAAACAGGTTTGCCGTACGACTCGCGGACGAAGGGTGGTGCGTCTGACCGGCGGAGCCGAAACGCCGATCGGAAGATCGTACCGGGTGTAAGTGGCGCGCAGGCTGGCTAATCGGCACGGGAGATGCCGAGCTTCTGCGGCTACTTAGAGTGGCTCGGCTTCGCCCGCTGGCCGAGTACGGATTGAGAAAGAAGAAGAACCGGGTTCGGCGTGCGGCGGTCATATCAGCTCGAAGAAACTGTCCCGGCCGAGGTGCTTCGCATACTTCCTGGCGGCGGCGGCCAGGGGCATGGTGCCGAGCGCATGCCAACCGCCCTCGCCGCGGTAGGTCATTCGTGCGACCTCAAACCACCGGCGTTTCGGATCGACCAGTCTGAACCGCAACACCGGCGCGTAGCGCGTTGTTTCCTCGATCCGCCGTCGAAGGTGCTTTCGGCGCTCGGTTAGGTCCTGATCCAGCGCCGCACCGCCGGACGCCGTCGCGACCACCGTCCGGCAGATTGTGACGACAGCGGTTCCGGACGAGGGTCTGCGCTTCGATCTGGCCACCGTGACGGCCGCCGAAATCCGCGAAGAGCAGGAATACGGCGGCATCCGCGTAAAACTCGTCGCGCTGCTCGGCAACGCCCGGATTCCGATGCAGGTTGACGTCGGTTTCGGCGACGCGATTATCCCGCGGCCGAAAGTCGAGGCGTTCCCGACACTGCTCGAGCAGGACGCGCCGAAGCTCCGAATGTACCCGCCAGAGACGGTAATCGCCGAGAAGCTCGAAGCGCTCGTGAAGCTGGGAATCGCCAACAGCCGGATGAGGGACTACTAGGACCTGCTGGTGATCTTCCGGATGTACGATTCCGACAGCTACGTGCTGGCGAAGGCGATCGCCGCGACCTTTCGCCGGCGGCGGACGCCTGTGCCGCGCGACATTCCGACCGGGCTCTCCGACGCGTTCGCGCGCGACCCGGTCGCGCGGCGGCGCTGGCCTGAGTTTCTTCGTCGGCTGCGGATCGAGGACGCGCCGGAGGACTTGGGCGAGGTCGTGAAGACCATCTGGGCGCGGGTCGAACTGGCGATACTGAAGGCCCACTCTCTGGCGCGCGGCGAGTGACGATGCCGAACCAAACCAGTTAACAGCCGGAGAGACTCGGTGGTACGACCGATGTCGCAACGTCTTTCTTAGAGGAGCGTTGCGCTATCCGCGAAATCGGAGAGCGCGGCCGCGCGACGGTGCGAGAGTTGCTGCCAGGATCACGCTCGGGGATCGGCGACCAAGACCAGCTCTTCCCGCCGAACGTCGCCTGGCCCCCGAGATGGAAGGCACGATTGCCCGTGCCGCATGGACGCCATTGCATCAACAACTCAGGCCCACGGTACTTGGCTGAGCCGTTCCGCCTTGGCCTGCAAGCGATAGAGGCGGTGCGCGTTCCCGCGCAGCAGCGGCTCGACCAGCTCCAGGGCGTCGTCGCGGCCCAGATAGCCTTCGACGACCAGCTCCCACAGGGCACGCACGACGCCTTGCCGCGCCAGCCGCGCATGGCCCAGGACACACTCGACGGGGATGTAATCTCCGCCGAACACGAAGACCTTGTTCGCCGGGGCGGTCAGCAAGTAGCTCTTGAGGAAGCGGGTCGAACTCACCGGGTCGATGATCCAGGCCCAGCACATGTCGATGTGCGCATTCCGGTAGTGCTTGGCCACCGCGGGCAGATCCTGCCAATAGGGATAGGCGATGTGCATGAACACCCATTGCGTGTCGGGTGACCGGCGGCACAGGTCGGTCGCCTGCGCCGGATTGCCCGCCAAACGACCCAGGGGCATATAGTTGTGACCCGCGTAGTAACCGGTATGCAACTTCACTGGCAGCCCGTGCCGTGTAGCCTGCTCGACAGCGTACCAGAACAAGTGGTCCTCCAGGAGTTTTTGTTCCTCCGCCGAGACCGGAGCTTTCTCCAGAACGCGCTGGAACACCGGCTCGGCCGCCTCCGCGGGCACCTGCTCGTAGTCCAGAGCGCGCCCGTAAGCGGCCTGGCTTTTCGCCGCGACCGCGTAGGGCGCGTATTTCTCGAACCACCAGCGGATCACCGCGTGCCAATCGCCCAGCCCGTGGACTTCCTTTCCGGTCGGTCCGGCGAAGCCCTGGATGTTCGGGCCGATGTGCATTCCGACGAAGTTCAGGTCCTGCATCAGCAACGTGGGTTGTCGCGACTCCCTGAACGAGCTAAGACTGTCCACCTGGCAGGACTCGATGCGAGCCATGTCGACCAGGATCTTCTGGTAAAAGCCGGGCTTGCGAAGCGCTTCGTACCCAGCCTGCAGTTGCCCGACGGTCCGCTCGTTGAGATCATCAACGTCGTAGAGCTCCTTCATCGCGATCCGAACGGCGCGGGCGTACCCGGTGTTCTTCACGGCGGGCCAGACCGGCGCCAGAAGCGGCCACTTGGCGACCGGATCCACGTCCCGCGACAGGAATTGCTTGAGGTCATGATCCGACATGCCGGCGGTGGCCAGATCGGAGTCGAGGTAGTGGCTGAACAGCACGCTCCAATCGTCACACGGAACCCAACCACCTTCCAGTCGCTCGTGCTCATCGGGGAGGTGCTCGTGCGTATCCACGATCGGGGTCTGGTCCACACGCAGTTCCAGCTCACGCCGAAAGCCGTCGGGTGCATCCTCGCGCACCATATCTGATGCTGGTTCTCCGCCCGCAGCCGTTCCGACTGTCGCCGCCGTTCCCCAGATGCCCATGGCCGTCAATGCACCGCGCCTTGTGATACCTTTCGTTTCGTCAGGCATTGCCCCGCTCCTCTGCACGCCAGTTGGTCTGCCTCGGCATGGTACCACGTAACGGTGCCGCTTTCACTGCCTCATTCCGGTCCCACCCGCCACTGCCGCTCGGCGCACTCTCTAGGCGCTGTGCTGGTCCAGGTGTGCCGTGAAAGGTCCGTTGTTCCAACAGGTGGAAGTCCTGTCCCGGTGTGCTGATCCACCGATTCTTGCGCCGCACGGTATGCGGCATAATCCGCTGCCCTTCAAGCCGTTATGATGGCTTGCGCGCGGTCGGGAGGCAAGATGGCCGAGCACACGAATCCGCCCAGAATCGACCTTCCTCGTGGTTGGCCGCGGCACGTGAAGTCAGCGGTGCTGCCCGCTACGTAGGTGGCTATTCCTGTCGCGCGGGAGCCAACGACCGCCAAACGTAGTAAATCGGGATGCCGGCAAGCAGTACGCCGGTCCAGGTGAGCGTGTGGGCGTCGGACGTGTCGACAATGGTGAGCACGGTCATGAAGGCGGCCGCCAAGATGAAGAGCGCCGGGACGATAGGGTATCCCCAACAGCGGTAGGGTCGGGGCAGGCTCGGGCGTCGGTGGCGAAGGGTGAAGATCGCCGCGGCGGCCAAGCCGTAGAAGATCCACATGGTGAAGACAAAGCCCTTGATCAGCGTCTGGAAGCGTTGGAGGGCGAGCATGGCCACACAGGCGAGGACGGCCTGGACCCACAGGGCCATGGCGGGCGTGCCGTACTTGGGGTGCACCCGACCGGGAAAGGCAAAGAACAATCCGTCACGGGCCTGCGCGAAGATGACGCGGGAGCCGACGATGAGGGAGGCGTGGGCGCAGCCGAGGACGGAGATCATGATCACGGCGGTGGCGACGTTGGCGCCGCCCCGGCCGACCAGCTTATCCATGACCTGGGGGGCGACGGTTTCGGTGCCGCGCATTTCGGCGAGTGGCATGAGCCAGATGTAGGCCGCGTTGACGGCCACGTAGAGCAGGGTGATGCCGATGGTGCCGAGGAAGAAGATGCGCGGGATGCGCTTCTGAGGTTCCTTGACTTCCTCCGCGATGGCCGCCACGTCGCTCCAGCCGTCGTACGTCCAGAGGATGGCGGCCAGCACGGGGGCGAGGGCGGCGAGCAGCGGTTTGGGCGCGGGGGTGGCCGTGAAGTGGGTCGTATCACCCTTCATCATCAGCAACGAGAGCAGGACGATCGCGGCGAGGGCGAGGGTCTTGAAGGCGGTGAGCACCACGGCGAAGCCCGCGCCGCGCTTCATGCCGGTGACGTTCAACCCGGTGAGCAGGATTATGGCTACGCAAGTGACGATAGGGACGTTCCAGTTCGTGCCCAGCAACTGGTTGAGGTGCTCAGTGAATACGGTTGTGATGCCGGCGACGGCCATGGGCTGGGTGATGAGCATGTAGGTCCAGCCGAAGAGGAAGGCGAATGCCGGCCCCATGCCTTCATGAAGATAGACATAGATGCCGCCGGACTGGGGATACATGGTGGCCAGCTCGGCGAAAGTGAACGCGCCCAGCAGGCAGATCGCGCCGCCGGCAGCCCACAGTGCCAGGATGAGGTAGGGGCTGCCCAACTCGCGAGCGATGTCGGTGGGCGTGCGGAAAATGCCGCTGCCGATCATGACGCCGACCATGATGGCCGCGCCGCCCCAGACACCTATGCTGCGGGGAAGTTCGTATTTCACCGGTCGGATCCGTCGCGGGGCCAGACGATGTCGCTGTTGACGATGGTGAGGTCCGCCTTGGTGTCAGGCAGCTCGTCTACGTCACATTCCAGAATATCGCGATCAAGCATGGCGAGGTCGGCGCGCCGGCCCGCGGCGATGACGCCGAGGTCGTGCTCGCGGAGTACCGCGAACGGGGGCGTGACCGTGTAGGCGCCACCGCGGAGCCAGCGCCAGGCAGGCAGTTGCCAGGCCGAGTCAGCGACTCGGTTGATGAAGTCCTTCTTACCGCGGCCGTCGCGGAGGTCGAGGCGCAGCAGTTGCTCGCCGGCCCAGAGCAGGTGCGTGTGGCTGTCGGTTATGCCTGGGATGAGGCGGCGGCCGGCCGCGTCGATGACACGGCTCCGCGGGCCCGCGAGCGCGCGGATCTCGTCGTTGGAACCGAGGGCGGTCAGGTGTGTACCGGTGAGGGCGACCGCCTCGGCCGACGGCGCGTCGGCGGCGCCAGTCCAGATGCGGACATTGACAACGGCCAAAAACGGTTCAGTTGACTGCGGACGAGTCCCCATGATGTTTGGCCGTCTCCTTCATGGCGCGCCTGGCTCAATGGAAGACAGAACAGCGGCGTTACGCGATAGCATGCCTCCGCGCGATGCCGGAGGCAACCTAGCGCGGCGGGGGTTATGCTGTCAACAAATCGGATCACGCCGCGCGTTGCCGCAGGCGCTTGGGGTGGAAGGAAACCGAGGAGGACCAAGTAGCCAGCTTGTAGAGAGTTGCTGACTCGTGCCGCGCGACGGGCTCGATAACCGAGCGAAGTGTGCCGTTTCGGAGGCGATCGAGAGTAGGCGACACGCAGATTGGCAATCGGCGCAGACCGTGGTACCGGTGGCTATCGCAGGCCGGAGGTGCGTGGCGTTCCAGCTGCCGTGGACTGCTACGAGCGACGTCCAACACGATCACCGATCGCGGGCTCAGCTTTCGCGTCAGCACGACGCAACACCGCCAAGCCAAGTGTCATCCATCCCACGGATCGGGCATTGCTGCGCCATGGGTACGCGGGCTGCGTGAGTGGTCGATACGGACCACGAACCGTACCGCACACGGATGATGTCCGGCTTACTCCGCCACAGTAGCCGGGACGTAGACAACCCGCGCTGGTTGATTCGGGGCGTAGGCATTTCGGCGCGGGATCTTAAGCCGGTCGAATGGCTTGTAGTCCCCTATGCTGCCCAGACGACCGATGCGTACGGATTCGCGGAGTATCCCTTTCCCGTTGTTGGCGTCACTGAATCGACCCGATCCGTAACCCACGCCATGCGTGCCTGAAAGGTTGGAGGAGAAGTACTTCATGCCGACGATCTGCCCTGATTCGTCGCGCAGCCAATCGATAAAGATGATCGAGTGCCCGCCCGCAGGAGTGGTGCTGTAGTCGGCGAAGTCACCGGGACGCGCATCCTCGAAGTCGGTGATCGCTTTCCCCAGGCCGTACGCGACGATGCCGCGCTGTGGGCTGTCGCCCTCGCCCTCGATGTACCAGAGCTGCAAGAGATTGAAGAGGTCGCGGAAGGTCATCCCGTTAAAGTCGTCGGGGTCTCGCCCGTGCTGGACGTTTCGCAGCTTCATCGCCCGGATGAAGATCTCGAAGGTGAGCCCGCAGCAGTAACTGCAGCGCGAGCCATCCGGATAGGCCTTGGCGACAACCATGCCCTGGTACCACATGTCCTGCGTAACCCCGTTGTAGATGTCGTACTCCCTTGGCTCCCAGCTGCAGTGATACGGATACGAGCCGTCGAGCGGGTAAGCGGAGACTGCTTTGAGCACGTAGGG
>CAZDTB010000209.1:0-8052 GCA_964508075.1 uncultured Planctomycetales bacterium | reverse complement strand
GCTTCGACTTCGGGTCGTCTTTCTGGGGCGGAACGTGCTCGAGCAGGGTTGGCGTGGACACACCGAGCAGGAACGGAGCGCCGAGGTTCATGCTCCGGAGCATCTCGCCGCGGGCAAACTCTCGCTCGCCGCAGCGTGGGCAGGTTCCGAATTCTACCCACGGGAGTTGGCTTGGCTTGTGACACATATCGCTGGCGACCAGCTTGGCCGTTCCGTCCTCCCCCACTCCGGGTCGTGCGGGACCGGCAACTGTCAGCGTATATTTCCATAGGGGCGGCAGATCAGCCCCGTCGCCGCAAGAACCTCTGCACTGCGCCTCCTGCAGTTTCTCGACTTTCTTGTTCACGATAGCAAAGCCTTCATCGTTCCCTTTCCAGTAGAAGGCAAGTTCGGTATGGCTAGTCGCCACAGCTTCGGACGTTTCCTCCCTGGAGCAGAGGTGCGCCCCGCCGTCGAATTTGGGTAGGGGACCGCAACTGCCCGTGCACGGCAACGACAGGAACCTATTGGTGTCATCGTAGTAGCATGCCAAGTCCGCCAGGAAAGCGCGAGCGAGAAGGCGTTTCGGGTTGGTGACTAACACGTAGACTTGGTCGATACAGTCGCCGTACCTGCATACGATCCGTCCCCCTGCCACTGCAATGTGCGCCCAAACGACATCGGTAATGGCAGCTCTCGAATTAGGGTCGCGGTCATCTGCGCAGCCGTCGCCGTCATCGCCAGACGCCTGGAACATTACGCAGGAACCGTACTGAACAGTGGGAGGTACGTTATATGAGTCTCCCGACGTTTCAATCCAACTATCTTCTGGGCCAGATAGCGTACCGCTGATCGGGCTACCGGGCACCGGATGCTCACCGTCAGGGCACCCAGAACCGTGGCATGAGCAACCCCGGCCGCCACCGGGGGCGTTGGGATCGTTTGGATCATTGGGATCGTTTGGATCGTTAGGCTCGGGCGCGAGCGGCTCGGGAGACAACGCAGCGAGAGCGATCGTCGGCGCACGGGCCGCGGCCGTTGCATCCGTGGTGGGAACGAGTAATACCGCTAGGACTGCGAGTACACCGGCCGCCGCGACCGCGCCCATAGCGATGAGAGCGTCCCGCGGAATCTGGGCGAACGCCCTCCGAAGGGTCCTGCTTACGTTGGCCAGCCGTCCGGTTGTTTCGGGGATCTTGCGCTGCGAGTCCATGTCACTGCCTCCCTTGTAAGAGTCCGGATTGTGCCCCCGATGATGCGGCTTCGAGTCGTTCGTGGCACCGGCCACGAGCGGTGTTGGCTGGCTGAATTCGCCTTTCGACATGGGCTTTCTGCTTGACCGCCACACGTGCTGCCCTCCGGAGAGGATTCTGGCGGATCTCACACGAAACCTCGCTATGGCTGGTAGTCTCGCGGGATTGAGTAAGCCGTGTAAATAAGGTGAACACCTTACATGGCAGGAAAACTTACGCTGCAGACCAGTGACAGTGAGAGTCGGTATCAATAAGGACGGCGGACCAGGAGGCGGCCGGGATTGCCGCCTTCAGTGCTGAGCGGCGGCTTGCCAGACCGCCGCAGCCTCAGTCTTGCCACACGGGAATCAGATTCTCTCGAATCGCGAGACGCGTCAGCGTTGCCCGGTTGTGAATCCCCAGCTTGGCCATGAGCCGCGTTCTGTGAACCTCAACGGTCTTTGGCCGTATGCCGAGCATCTCCGCTGTCTGGGCGGCGGTGAGTCCGCGCGCAACACAAGAACATACTTGCAGCTCACGCTTGGTCAGCCGTGCGAGACTTGGCTTACGATTGCCCTCGCCGTCGCTGGTCGGATGCGACGCGGCCGCACGCTCGGGTGCCGTCACCGAATACATGAGGCGTCCCGTCAACGCGCGGTTGAACGCCCGCCGAAGTGTGGCGGCGTTGTCCCTCTTGAGGAAACAGCCGCTAGCACCAGCACGGCGCGCCTGGCGGACTTCGAGCCGATCGAGCCGCCCGAACAGGAGCACGATTCGCGTGTTCGCCGAGAGCGCAGACAGGGTGTGCACCGCTGCTGTAACGCTGACGTTCTGAGGAAGTGCGTCACGATCCAGAACAAACAGTTCGGGCGTCACGATCGTCAGGTACTCAAGTCCACCCACGAGCGTGGCGGTCTGGCCGACGACTTGAGTCCCAAGTCCCTCCAGCAAGCGCGCAAGTGCCTCACGGAAAAGCGGTAAGCGCTCCACGATGATGACCGAGGCCTTTCGTTTCATGTCGAGACGTGATCGGAAGTCACGAAGGGGTAACTGCTTTCCTTCGACAAGACCCGGCGTCACCAGGACACCGAGCTTCCTCTGGTAACGCTCGCCACCGCGACAGGCCAAGCGATCCTCTGCGAACTTGCCGGATCTGGACCCCGTCGGCGGCGAATCCAGACGCTCTGGACCGGACACCTGCGATTGCCAGCCGTCTTTCGCGGAGGTCAGGCTAGGCCGTAACCGGTTTTGCCGCGGGCGCATACCTCCTCCTGTAAGGCTTAGCGACATCTGGAGGCGAAGCGCTCACCAAAATCGCCGCGCACAGTGAAAAAAAGGAAAAGGTGTGCCCGGATGGGCGTTGCCGATTCTCGGCGTCCCAGGTGTATTCGACAGGCGAGACGCCTGTCCCACACACCTGGGTCAGGTTCCCGTCGTCGTACGTGAAGGATTCCGTCCGGGTTTGTGCCGGACACGTGCTCGCGAGTACTGGGAGAAGTCCATCCAGGATCCTCGCCGAGTTCAACAGCTGCCAGTCGAGGACACCTCTGAGTCCGCAGCTCCCAAGCCGCGAGTTGAACGCCGTGGGCAGCCTTCAAAGGGAGACTGATCAGGCGGTCTGATTGGCGCACGCACCTAGTGTACTGTCTCAGAAACAAGCAACCTTCTGTAGAGGTGGGGCGGGCGTCCCTGCCCGCCGTGACAGGCACGGAGGCCTGCCCCACCACGGTATCGTATTTGTGAGACACTACACTAGTACTCCGTCGCTGCTCGATTGATGGGTGGCCCATGGCTTTAGCCGTGGGGGACATGAATCGAAGTCCTGTTCGCGTCCCCCACCTCTGAGGAGGTGGGCCACCCTTCCTATTGCCCATCATTCCACGTGCTACAGAGCACTAGTCTGCCTCCGCTCCGACATCAGCACGCCGCTGGCCGATCCAGCCTTTGCGCTGGAAGAAGATCACCATGGTCACGGTAACCGCGACCATGACGACCAACAGGAGCGGGTAGCCCCATGCGGCATGGAGCTCCGGCATATTCTCGAAGTTCATGCCATAGATGCCCGCCATAAACGTGAGCGGGATGAAGATGCTGGCCATGATCGTAAGGACCTTCATGACCTCGTTCTGTCGGTTGCCGACGCTGGAGAGATACACGTCCATGAGGCCACCGGCCAGTTCGCGGTACGTCTCGACTCCGTCCATGATCTGAACGCAGTGGTCATAGCAATCGCGCAAGTACACGCGAACGGTCTCAGTGATCAGCGGATTCTCGTCGCGAATCAGTGTATTGACGGCTTCGCGCTGGGGCCAGATTGCCCGACGAATGGCGAGCAGATCACGTTTGGCTTGATGAATCTCTTGAAGAACCGCTGGGTGGGGCTGGGCCACGATCTCGTCTTCGAGGCCTTCCAGTTTCTCGCCGAACGTCTCCAAAAGCGGGTAGTACCCGTCGATGACCGCATCGAGCAGCGCGTAGGCGAGGTAACTGGGCCCCGAGCTACGGAGAACCGGATCACCCTGCCGGATTCGGTTCCGGACAGGGTCAAATACATCGCCGCTGCGTTCCTGGAACGTGAGCACGTAGCTCGGGCCAATGAACAGGCTGACCTGTTCAGCCTCAATCCCTTCTTCACGCGCCAGTGCCATACGCGTGATGCACAGCGTGTGCTTCTCGAAACGTTCGATTTTCGGTCGCTGCGGAAGGTTGACGACGTCCTCCAACGCCAAGGGATGAATTGAGAATAGCTCGGCGAACTCTCGCAGGACCTTCTCATCTCCGAGTCCCTGAACGTCGATCCAGCAAACGGCGTTCTCCTCGAGCAGGTCTTTCAGCTCGGCCACCGCGGCAATCTCGTGCTCCTCCAGGTGGTCCGGCTTGTACTTCATGACTCGGATGACCGGCCGCTCGGCATGCGAGTTGATCATGAGCGTGCCGGGCTTCGCCCCCACCGGTGTGTGTCGATTGCGGAACATAATCCTTCTCCATTCGTAGCTGTGCCCGCGTTCAACGGCGAAGAACGTCTGCACCTGCCGCCATCTTCCGTGCCTGGCGAGCGCTCCGCAAGCCACCGGCGAAGGACCTCCGCGCCAGGCGGGTTGAGGCCCGGTCGGCCTGAACAGGCGGGTCATTGTGCGTCAGCCGTGGCCGCGGTTATCGTAAACAAAGGCGGCGTGGTAGGCGCGTTATCGCGACCGCGGCTGCAGGCGTCATGGTGCCGCCTGCTTCCAGGTGTAGATGGCTCGCGATCGCGATGACATTAAGAGCCGCTATCAGACCCCCTCCCCCCCTCCGGGGGAGGGTAGGGAGGGGGTCGGCCGTCCGGCGTTCCGACCCTCCCCTTGGCTCCTCCCTGCGAGGGAGGGGGGTCCTGTTGGGCGCTCCAAGTATGTGCGATCTACGCGGTTAGAACCGCTGCCTCTGGCATGAGGGCAACATGACCTCGACGTCAACGCGCTCGAGCCAAGCGTCGACCGGCACGCTCGGGACCTTCGCGGGCGTGTTCACACCCAGCGTTCTGACGATCCTCGGGATCATCCTTTTTCGCCGCGTCGCCTACGTTGTTGGCACCGCCGGCCTAACCCAGACATTCCTCATCGTCGCGCTCGCGACGCTTATCAGCATTCTCACCAGCCTGTCGCTATCCGCAATCGCCACCAACATCA
Organism: uncultured Planctomycetales bacterium; assembly: GCA_964508075.1. GTDB lineage: Bacteria > Planctomycetota > Phycisphaerae > UBA1845 > Fen-1342 > JALSRY01. The sequence goes on along the minus strand of CAZDTB010000209.1, from coordinate 3,176 downwards.
AGGTCAAGAAAGGCGGCGATTACTTCCTGATCTCGCGGACCCTCGGCGTGGAGTTCGGTGGCGCGATCGGGCTCGTGCTGTTCTTGGCGCAGGCAGTGTCGATCGCATTTTACTGTATCGGCTTCGGTGAAGCAGTGGCAGGCGTGAGCGGCTGGAGCAATCCGCGTGCCGTGCAGCTGATCGCGGGCGGCGCCGCGGCCGTGCTCTTCCTGCTGGCCTGGCTCGGGGCCGACGTCGCCACGCGGTTCCAATTCGTGGTCATGGCGGTTATGGCGGGGGCCATCGTGTCTTTCTTCTGGGGCGCGGGCACTCGTTGGTCCGGCGAGACCCTGACGGAGTCGTGGCTGGTCGGTCAGCACAGAGCGAGCTTCTGGGTCATATTCGCGATCTTCTTCCCGGCCGTTACTGGCTTTACGCAGGGCGTGAGCATGTCCGGGGACCTCCGCGATCCGGGACGCAGCTTGCCGCGGGGCACTTTTCTGGCGGTGGGATTGTCGACCCTGGTCTATTTCGGCGCGGCAATCGCATTCGCCGGCGCACTCCCACTCTCTGAGCTCGCGACCGACTATGACGCGATGCGTCGGGTCGCGGGCCTGCCCTGGCTCGTCGACGCGGGCGTGATCGCCGCGACGCTGTCGTCCGCAATGGCGTCGTACCTCGGCGCGCCGCGCATTCTGCAGTCGCTGGCCGGCGACAAGACCTTCCATCTTTTGACGCCGTTCGCGAAAGGCCATGGCCCGACCGAGAATCCGCGCCGCGGCGTGCTGCTCAGCGCGGGAATCGCGTTCGTCACGATCGCTCTGGGCAGCCTGAATGTGATCGCCCCGATTGTGTCGATGTTCTTCCTGGTCTCATATGGCCTGCTGAACTATGCGACATTCTGTGAAGCTCGGGCCGGTAGCCCGTCATTTCGACCGCGGTTTCGCTGGTTCGACCAACGGCTCAGCCTGATCGGCGGCCTGCTATGCCTCGGGACCATGGCCGCGATCAACATCACAGCTGCCGCGGTCAGTGCCGCGATCCTTTTCGGCATCTTCCAGTACCTCAAGCGCACCGCGGGACCAGCCCGCTGGGCCGACAGCTCGCGGGCGTATCACTTCCGCTCTGTCCGCGAACATCTATTGGCAATGGCGGCGGAGCCGGAGCATCCACGCGACTGGCGACCGCACATCCTGGCGCTATCGGACGACGCGGAACGTCGAGAGCGACTGCTCCGGTTTGCCTCCTGGATCGAGGGGGGCACTGGATTGACCACGGCCGTGCGGATTCTGACCGGGGAAGGTCCCGTTATTCGAAAAGAGCGCAACGAAGTTGAGCAGGCTTTGGGTCGTGAGATCAAAGAGAATGGGTTTGACACATTCCCTCTCTGTCTGGCAACCCCAGATATGCTGCTCGGCGCCCGAACGCTGCTCGAGGCCTACGGCGTAGGACCGCTGAAGGCGAACACCATTCTGCTGAACTGGCTCGAGCAGGTACCGTGGCAGCGCGACGAGGGCCGCGAGCGCCGCTACGGCTCGTACCTCCGCGCCGCGTTGCGGCTCCAGCGCAATGTCGTCGTTCTCGAGGCTGAGGACAATGACTGGGAAGCGCTCTTCCAAACGGCGCCTAAAGACCGTCGTATTGACGTTTGGTGGTGGAACGACGCCAGCAGTCGACTGCTCCTGCTCATGGCATATCTCATGACGCGTACGCACGACTGGGCGGACGCTGCAATTCGCGTGCTCGCGGCCGCTGACCCAGAGCTTGGAGCAGACGCCACGCGCGAGCGGCTTCGGGAGATGCTGGACGACGTTCGCATTGACGCTGCACTCGACTTGGTTGCAGACGTTAGCGCCGATGTAATCGCGGAGCGTTCGGCGGATGCGAGCGTTGTCTTCATGCCTTTGCGTCTCAAGGCTGACCAGCCACTCGCCCCATGTGGCGGAAGTGTTGAGGATCTTGTCTCGCGCCTACCTGTCACGGCTCTGGCGATCGCCGGCGAAGAGATTGACCTGACTGCGGAACCTGATGAGGGGCCCGCCGGGCAACTGGCTGCGGTGCTCGACCGTGCCGAGGCGGCTGAACGACACGCCCTTGAGGCTGAGAAGGAGGCCCAGCAGGCCGTGGAGTCGGCAGAGGCGGCCATGCAGAAGCTGCTCGAGCATGCATCGGCAGATACGAGTTTGGAAGATCGGACGCGAATGCGCGCGGAGGCCCAGCAGGCGCGGGAAGCGATGATGCGTGCGATGCGTCGCGCGGCCAAAGCCAGGGCAATCGCTGACGCTGCCCAAGCGGAAGTTCCGCCGGGTAACGCTACTGGCTCGTAAGACGACCGCAAGCATCCAAACGAGATACGGACCGCAACGCGACCATCTTCGGGGGGAACTCGAGCGGCGCTGAGCGATTCGGCGTGCCGACGCCGCTCAACCGAGTTCAGGCGCTTCGGGCTTCAGTCACTCGCATGTTGTTCCATAGACCGCGAGCAACGCGGCCAGGTCGGCAAGATCGACGTCGCCGTCCCCGTCGAGATCGCCGTCTTCGTAGCTGGCATCACTGGTCACGCCGTAGTGGGCCAGGAGCTGCGCCAGGTCGGAGAGGTCGACCACGCCGTCGTCGTTGAGATCGCCGAAGCACTCGCGGTCGAAGACGGCGGTGACGGTGTGGTCGGCGTCCATCAACAGCGTCTCGGGATTGTCCGAGCCGCCCAGATCACCCTCCCAGTGGTCGAAGTACCAGCCCGGGTCGGCGTTGGCGGTCAGCTCAACAGTCGTGCCTGACGGATACGTGCCGCCGGGCGGATCCAGATCGACACTGCCGCTGCCGGTGATGTTCACGGTCAGCGTGTACTGGTACTGGGTGAACACGCCGGTGACGGTCATGTCACTGTCCATCACCAGCGTCTCGGGATTGTCCGAGCCGGAGAGGTCACCTTCCCAGTGATCGAAGTACCAGCCCGGGTCGGCGTTGGCCGTCAGCTGCACAGTAGTGCCTGGCGGATACGTACCGCCCGGCGGGTCGAGATCGACAGTCCCATTGCCGGTGATGTTCACGGTCAACGTGTACTGATACTGCACGAACACGGCGGTGACGGTCATGTCACTGTCCATCACCAGCGTCTCGGGATTGGCCGAGCCGCTCAGCGCGCCTTCCCAGTGATCGAAGTACCAGCCGGGGTCGGCGTTCGCCGTCAGCTCGAC
>CAZDTB010000208.1:0-8062 GCA_964508075.1 uncultured Planctomycetales bacterium | reverse complement strand
GCCAAGCCCGATAGCCTGCGGTACGTACGACTCCCGCTGGCGGTCGGCGGGCAACGCGCGACCTGTTCAAATGATTAGAGACTCCGTTCTCGCCGGCAACCTTCTGGCTGCGGTCTGTATACTCGTTACAGCCGCATCCGCGGACATCCCCGCTTCCCAAGCAGATTCGGCCGAGCCTGGACCAACTCAGGCCGCGACCAGCCAGCCGGCCCAGTCCACCGGGGCGGTGCAGTCGACGTCCCCCGATCAACCCCGTGATCGCAAGACGTTGCTCAACTTCGACGAGCTATCGTTCAACCTAGGTTTTGAGGGAGCGTACGACCAACGCAAGACCCGCGCTGCCACCAACACGTTGCTGGGAAGATCCTACCGGCAGTCAAACCGCGCCCGTCGGCTTGAGGAAACCATCGGGCTACATGGCTCCGGTACGGTCTTTGACGAGCGCCTGTTTCTATTCGACATCGCGGGACGCTGGGGATTGTCGCAGGAGTGGTTTACCGAGGCCCGACCAGGACCCGATTCACACCAGGATCCCCACGGTGACCTGCTGGAGTACGACCTCAACTTCTCGCTGTTGCCGCGGGGCAAGCTCTCGGCGACCGGCTATGTCCAGCGTCTGGACAGCCGCATCCCGCGCGCGTTCCAGCCCAGCCTCGATCGGACGCGGGAGCGTTACGGCGGGGAGCTGTTCCTGCGCAACCCGCGCCTGCCCATGCGGCTCTCGTTCGAGCACATCTGGGACGAACTCGACAGCCGCACGGGAAATCTGTTCGACGACGAGCAACGGGGCCGCGATACCCTGCGCTACGAAGCCACCTGGCAAATCGATCAACGTCATTCATTGCGGCTGGAATACGCATACGACGACCGCCGCGAGGAGTACTCCGGCAGCGGTACGCGCTTCGACACCACGCGGAACTACATCACGCTCAATCACGTCCTGCGATTCGGTGATCAGGGACGGAGTTCGTGGGAAACGTTGGCGCGTTTTCAGGATGAAACCGGCGATCTGGCTCGAGACAACGCCGAAGTGTCCACGCGGCTACGGCTTCAGCACACCGACGCTTGGGCGACCAACTACGCCGCGCAGTTCCTGCGCGACTCGTTCCAGGAACTGTCCACACGTACTTGGCGGTGGGAGGCGGGCCTGACGCATCAGATGGACGACCGGCTAACCAGCTCCCTGCAACTCTACGGTCTGCGACAGAACGCCGACGGCGGCAGCGACTTTACGGAATGGGGCGGCCTGGCGAACATCGCGTTCAATCACGAGAACAAGCTCGGACGGTTTTCGAGCAATCTGTCGTATAACCACGTCGCTACGGATACCAGCGACGCGAACCGCCGCGGGATCGTCATCGCCGAATCGCTCACCTTTCGCGACCCCTTACTGGCGTATCTGGCTCACCGGGATGCCGATTTGTTCAGTGTCGTCGTGACCGACGCCGACCGCTCCCGCACCTACCTGCCGGGACGGGATTATGTCGCAGTGCGGCTGGGACGCTACACCGCTCTGCGGCGCGTCGCGACCGGCCAAATCGCCGACCGGCAAACCGTGTTGGTGAGCTACACGTACCAGGTGTTCGGCGACTATGACGTCGCGCGCGACCGGATCGACCTGCGTTTACAGCAGGCATTCAACTGCGGATTAGCGCCCTATTACGCCGCCTCGATTCAGAACGAGGACCTCGACGATTCGCGCTTCCTGTCTTTTCGAGCCCGCAACGTGAATCGCCATCGAATCGGTGCCACGTATCGGAAAAAGCGCTGGTCGCTCGGCCTGGAATACGAATACAACGACGACGCGATCGACATGTATCAAGCGGTGCATTGCAACGGTGACGTGGTCTTATGGCAGAGCGCTCGTCATCATCTCGACGCCAAGGGCACCCTCTCGCGGTTCTGGTTCGACGGTTCGGACGATCTCGCGGGGCACGACACGACATTACTCGACCTGGGAACATCATACCGCCACTTGCTCGCGCAGAATATCGAGGCCAGCGCCAGTGCGATGTACCGCTATGAGGACGATTCGCTGTTCGGCATCACCCACGGAGTTGATCTGACAGGGGCAGTGCAATTGAAGATCGGGTATTTCTCACTGCGGTTTGAAGCCGAGTACGATCTGCTCGATCTGCCCGGTTCGCGTGACGACGGTTTCTCGGTGTGGATCAAGCTGAAGCGCGATATCCCCCTGCTGGCGAAGCGGTCAGGATGAATGCGGTGCGTTCTATGGTCATGCTGATCCCGGTCGTGACCCTCGCCGGGTGCCAGAGCCCGACGGTGCCGATCTTCCCCACCGTCTCGCCACCGCTGGTCTGGCCCCGGCCCCCTGACCGCCCGCGGATTCAATATGTCGGCCAGCTCCGCGGTGAGGCCAGCCTGGGCGTCAAACCGCGCGGCTGGGATGCGGTCAGAGCCGTCATCACCGGCCCGCCGCCGTTAGTCGAGTTCGTACGGCCGTCGGCCGTCGCCGTGATCGGAGAACGTGTGTACGTTGCCGACGCCGGCCTGGGTGTCGTCCATCTGCTGGACCTCACACAGCGGCATTACAAAGCCATTCGCGGGGCGCCGGCCGACCCGCTCCAGGCGCCGGTCGATGTGGTCGCCATGGCAGATGAGACCATCGCGGTAGTGGATCGCCGGCGCGCCGCCACCGATCTTCTCGACCGGAATGGGGAGTGGCAAACCACGTGGCGCGCGGATGAGCTGAAAGCACCGACCGGGGCTGCCTGGAACGCGCACCAGAGGCAACTCTGGGTCGTGGACGTCGGGGCGCACGCCTGTTTCGCCTGGCAGCACGGTGAGGTCTTGCAGCGATTCGGCCAACGGGGCAGCGCGCCTGGCCAATTCAACTTTCCGTCGGCGGTCACCTGGCACGCGTCGGTCGGTCTGGTCGTCGCCGACGCCATGAACTTCCGTGTGCAGGTCTTCGACGACGCGGGCCGGCCGCGGGCGGTTTTCGGGCAGAAAGGTGACGGAGCCGGCGACTTCGCCCGACCGCGCGACGTGGCGGTCGATTCCGCGGGCCACATTTACGTGCTCGACAACCAGTTCGAGAACGTGCAGATATTCGATCGCGAGGGTCAGCTCCTGATGGCGTTCGGCCAGAGCGGGCCCGGGCCCGGCGAGTTTGCCCTGCCGGCGGGTATCACAATCGATCAGCAGGACCGCATCTGGATCGCGGACAGTTACAATCGCCGCGTGCAGGTGTTTCAATACTTGCCGGAGGATGCGTTATGCGCACGGTAATGGCGGCATTACTGTGTCTGTTGCTTTGGGGCGGTCGGGCGCGCGCCGACGAGAGCGTGGTCAACTCGAAACACGATCTGTCGACATTTGGTCCCGGACCGATTCGCGCGCTGGACGAAAGCCGCGTGTGTATTTTCTGCCACGTGCCACATAATGCCAGTCCGGCCGCACCGCTGTGGAACCGTCACAGTCCGACCAGGTACTACCGCATCTACCGCAGCAGCACGACCGACGCCCAGGTGGATCAACCCGGGGCGAGCAGCAAGCTTTGCCTGAGCTGTCATGACGGCAGTGTCGCTCTGGGACTCACGCTCGACCGCCCCGCCACGGACCCCATCCTCATGACACACCCGTACATCCCGTCGGGACCGACGAACCTGACCAACGACCTGTCAGACGATCACCCGATCGGGTTCCGCTACGACCGGGCCCTCGCGAATCGCGACCTGCAAATCCGCCCGCCGGAGCTTGTCGACCACCGCATCAAACTCGGCCAGCGCGGTGAACTGGAATGTCTGGCGTGTCACGACCCGCACAACAACGAGCTGGGCGACTTCCTGCGGATTACCGATCGTGAAGGCGCACTGTGCACCACCTGCCACGACATGACCGGGTGGCGGCTGAGCGCACACGCGCGCAGCCCGCGGAGTGTGTTAGCGACGGTCACCGGCGATGAGCAACTGCCTTACCGCTCGATGGCCGACAACGCCTGCCGCTCGTGTCACCTGTCGCACAGCGCGCCGCACCGCGAGAAGCTCCTGTATGACCGTCCCACACGCCTGTGTCTCAGTTGCCATAATGGCCTGATGGGACGTGACATACTCTCGGTCATCGACCAGCGCAGTGGGCATCGCGCAAACCGACTGTTCGGGCACCACCGACCACCGGAAAGTCGCTTTCGCGGGGCGCGGACAGTCGAATGTACCGACTGTCACAATCCTCACGCCGTGGTCGGCGGTCTGGCAATGGCGCCCGTGCGCGCCGCCGGTCTGGGGCCGCTCATCCCACCGGCCATGAAAGACGTTCCCGGCGTCAACCTGGCCGGCTTGCCAGTGGACACGGCGCGGTTTTACTACGAAGTATGCTTCCGGTGTCACGCCGACCGGGCGGTGATCGTGACCAACCGGATCCCGCGGCAGCGCGATTCGGGCGGCAATGTGCGGCGGCAGTTCCTGCCCACGGCGGCCTCGGCCCACCCCGTGACCTTCGCCAGCCGCCGAACCGGCGAGGTGCCCAGCTTGTTTCCAGAGTGGTCGACGCGGCGCTTCGTCAGTTGTCAGGACTGCCACAACAACCCGGACGCCGTCAGCGCCGGCGGGACGCTGCCCGATGGCCCGCACAGCTCACGGTTTGATCACTTGCTGGCCAGGCGCTACGAGACGCGCGACTTCACGATCGAGTCCTCCCAGGCCTATGCGCTGTGCTACGACTGCCATGACCGCAATTCGATTCTGGGCGACGAGAGCTTCGTACTGCACAACCGGCACGTGGTGCGCGGGCGCGCTCCGTGCAGCGCGTGCCACGCCGCCCACGGCGTGAGCGGCAGCTCGTCGCAGCACGGCCACCTGATCAACTTCGACATCTCGATCGTCGGGGGACAGCGGTTCTACGTCGACACCGGCCGGTTCAGCGGAAGTTGCACGCTGAGCTGTCACGGGGTGCAGCATGTGAACTTCGCATACCAGCCGTGACTCTGATCAGTCGGATGGGTTTCCCTGCATGCGTGCTTGACAATATTACGTGAGTTTAATAGGGTACGGTTTCAGGCAGTGGGAATGCCGGTCACCTCATCCGGGAGACCGGCACTGCCAACGAATCAGGCATTAGTTGTGGGCGTTATGAAGCGCGAGTGGGAGGATTGTGCGCGTTTGCTCCAAGCGGTGGCCCATCCGGTGCGCCTCGCGATTCTCGCGGCGTTGGCTGAGCACAGTCGGTGCGTCAAGGACCTCAACGCTCTGGTCCCCATTGCCCAACCCCGTCTTTCGCAACCCATGGCAGCACTGCGCAGGTCGGAGTTGGTCGACTGCCACGTAAACGGGACACTGCGTTGCTATTACATCCTCCGCCCCGCGCTGGTCAGAAGGCTGCTCCGATTGCTGTGTGCGGAACACCCGCCCCAGCGGCGCGACCGCCGCTCTGTTCTGCGGGAGATCCGACGAGTCGACCAGGCGCGGGCCGACAGCAGGTGAGCGCGGTTCAACACAAGTCAGTACAGTCGCGTGATGGTTGGCCACGGGAGGCGCGAGTCAAGTCGGACAAGCGCCCACCCGAGAGTCACGAACGGACGGTACGGGAGAAGGCTTCATGAGCGAAACCATCCAGCTCATGCTCGATTTCGCCGAAGGGCCAGTCTTCCGGTTCGCATTCGCCTTGATGGTGCTCGGTGCGCTGCGGGCCGTGCTGGTGGGCCTGTCCGACACCGTGGCCGCGTACGTGACCCATGAAGACCGCCGCGTATTCTGGCACAAGTTCCGACTGCGGGTCTTGTGGCTGACGTTTCCGAGTTTCCTGCTCCGCCGGGCGCGCCCCCGCTGCAGGGGGGCCATGTTCGCCTACCACGTGGGCCTTTGTTTCACGTCGCTCGTCTTTCGCTTCAGCGCGATTCTGGTGCCCGCCTTCATGGTCGAGCACGTTCATCTCTGGGAACGCGGTCTCGGCGTCGCCTGGGGTACGCTGCCGCCCGGGATCGCCGACGGACTATCGCTCGTGACGATCCTCGCCGGCTTGGTGTTGTTCCTCGGACGGCTGTATTCCCCGGCCCTGCGCGAGATCGAGCCGCCCTGGAGCTTTCTGAAACCGCTGCTGCTGATCCTGCCGTTCGTGACCGGCATGCTGGCGATGCACCCGACCTGGAGTCCGGTGGACTACCACGTGGTGCGGTTGCTCCATGCCCTCAGCGCTGCGGTGGTCTTCGTGATGATTCCGTTCGCGCGCATGCTGACGTGTATGCACACGCCGCTGACGCGCGTGTTGCCGGAGGCGGAATGGCGTGTCGCGACCGGCGCCGCGGTTGAAGCGCCCCTCGCGTCGGCAAGTGAGTGAGTGCCCCTGTGAGCATCGAGACCGACGATACCAAGACCTACGCGATTCTGACCGACACGACGCTGTGCACCGGTTGCGAGACCTGTGTGCAGGCCTGCAAGGACACCTACGAGCTGGGACGCGATCGCGCCTGGCGCTGGAAGGTCAACGTCGACGATCTGTCGTCGACACGCTTCACCACGATCCTGACGCGCCCCGGCAGCCGCCACATCCGACAGCAATGCCGGCACTGCAAGGAACCGGCCTGCGTTTCAGCCTGTCTGGTGGGCGCCTTGCAGAAAACCGATATCGGCCCCGTCATCTATGACGAGAAGCGCTGCATGGGCTGCCGGTATTGCCTGGTGGCCTGCCCCTACGGGATTCCGCGCTACAAGTGGGAGAGCCCGGTCCCCTACGTCCGCAAGTGCATCTTGTGCTACGACCGCATCAAGCAGGGCCAGCAACCGGCCTGCACGGAAGCCTGTCCCTACGGCGCGACGATCTTCGGCACCCGGGCCGAAATGCTGGCCGAGGCCAGGCGGCGGATCGAGGCGAATCCCGGCAAGTACTATCCGAAGGAAGCTCCGAGAATCTACGGCGAGCATGAGGTTGGTGGCACCGCGGTTCTGTACATCTCGGACATCTCTCTCGATTTCCTGGGCTGGCAGCCCAACCTCGGTAACGAACCGGTGCCAGCCCTGACCTGGGGGGCACTCTCGAAGGTGCCGCCGATCGCGTTCGGCGTGGCGGCCGTGATGTCGGGAATCTACTGGGTCATTGGCCGGCGGGTGAGGCTGCAGGCCGAGGCGGCGCAGGCGAAGTTGAACGAGGCCGCCGACGAAACATCGGAAAGCTGATATGTCGATAGCAACGGCCAACCCGACTCTGGAACGCGTCAAGACCATTCTGTGGGCCGTAATGGGTGTGTTGGCCGTGGTCACGGTCGCCCGCTTCACGCACGGCCTGGGCGCCACCAGTGCCCTGACCGACGTCGCGCCCTGGGGTTTGTGGATCGCCTTTGACGTCATGGCCGGCGTAGCGCTGGCGGCCGGCGGTTTCGTGGTGGCCGCCGTCGTGTACATCTTCGGCCTCCAGAAATATCACCAGTTTGCGCGGCCGGCGATTCTGACGGCCCTGCTGGGCTACATCGCGGTCGCAGTCGGGTTGCTGTACGACCTGGGCCTGCCGTGGCACATCTGGCACCCCTTGATCATGCCCCAGCACCACTCGGTCCTGTTTGAGGTAGCCATGTGCGTCATGCTCTACCTCACGGTGCTTGCCCTGGAGTTCAGCCCGGCCATTCTCGAACACCCGTTGTTCCATCGCCCGCTGTTTCAGAAGCTCCTGAGGATCATCAAGAGACTGACGATCCCCCTGGTAATCGCCGGAATCGTGCTGTCCTGTCTGCATCAGTCGTCGCTGGGATCGCTGTTCTTGATCCAGCCGTTCCGCGTGCATCCGCTGTGGTACAGCCCGATCATGTGGATCCTGTTCCTCGTGTCGGCGATCGGGCTGGGTCTGATGATGGTCACGCTCGAGTCGCTGCTGTCGGCCTGGTTGTTCGCCCATCGGGTCCGAACGGACTTGCTATCCGGGCTGGGGCGGCTGGCCTCGTTCGTACTGGCGATCTACGTTTTGCTCCGCGTGGGGGATCTGCACTATCGCGGCGTGCTCACCGACGCCCTCGACGGTTCGTGGCAGGCCGGTTTGTTCTTGTTCGAGATCCTCTTCAGCGCCGCGATTCCCGCCATCCTGCTGGCCTTCCGCCGCGTCCGCACCAGCGTTGCGG
>CAZDTB010000207.1:1103-8063 GCA_964508075.1 uncultured Planctomycetales bacterium | reverse complement strand
CGAGCAAATCAACAACTGCGTGGTGGGGTGGCTGGGCGGGGGGGCGGAGCTGGATCTGGCCTGAGAAGAGCCGCGGGCTTCAGCCCGCGCGGCGCTACCGGGAGTGGGGCTCGCTCCGTGGCCGGATCGCGTGAATCGTGCGAATAATCCAGAGCTGAGCCCGTCTTCACCAACAGCAGGGCTACGGTAAGCGGAATGAAGGTTCGCCAAGCGCTGAGCGCCGACCAACGTGCCCTGTTGGAGTCCCTGCTGGTGGAGGTCGGGCCGCGCCTGCTGGCGTACGTCCGCAAGGCATTCGGCAACCGTGTCGACGCGGAGGAAATCATGGCCGAGACGTTCGCCCGGGCGGCCGATAATATCGCGGCGGTCTCGGCTTCAGAGCGGAAGGACCTCTATCTACTCACCGTCGCTCGCAACCTCTGCCGTGACGCTTTTCGCCGGCGCCGCCCGAACCTGCTTTCCGATGAGCAGTTGCGTGATCGTGCCTCCCCGGTGCCGAGGCCTGATGACAACACGGTGGCCGCGGAGGATCGGCAACGGTTGCTCGACGCGGTTGCCCGCTTGCCACGAGCTCAGCGGGAGGTGGTTGTGCTGCGTATGACGGCGGACCTGAAGTTTCAAGAGATCGCCGAGCTCCTGGAAATCCCGCTCGGCACGGCGCTCTCGCGGATGAACGCCGCGGTGCGCCATCTGCGGAAGGACTTGGATCACGCCCATGCATCCGGTAAGGCCTGAAGGACAGTTCGACGAGGCGAACGACGAGTTGCTGGCGTCCCTCCGGGAGGCGTTGCGACCGGAGCCGCTGACGACGGTGCTCGCCGACCGGATTCGTGCCGATTGGCGGAGCCACTCCGCGCCGGCCCGGCGGCTGAGGCTGGGGCCGATTCGCGCGATCGGGCTGGCAGCGGCGGCCTGCCTGCTGGTCGCGCTGCTGCTACCGCCGCGACCGGCCGCACGAACCCGCCAAGCCGCCGCTCCCGTAGCGCTCTCCTCCGACGAAGCCGCGGCCATCGTCAGCGTTTTTGGCGTGCAGGCGTGGGACGGCCCGCTGGATTATTCGCTCGACGTGATCGGCGCATCGTTGGATGAGATCGAGCGCGCCCTTCGGCGGGAATCCGAGAGCAGAACGTTGCTCCCGTGGAGCAGCGATGACAATTGGGACGTTCCCGTGGCGACCGATGAAGGGGCATCGCAGAGCCAAACGCCGCTGCGCAGCTTCGTGCCCCGGCGGGCGTGACTGAGGAAGGCATGGCTGACCGGTCCTCGTGGCCGGCAATTCTGTGAGAGGTGTGCCCATGAGAAACCTGAATACCTGGATCTTGAGCTCGGTCCTATTCACGATCGCAGCGCTTTATTTGGTCGAACCGGCGGCCGGCGCACCGGTGCGAGATGGTCCGGGCAGCGCTCAAGACGCCGACCGGCCGTTGATCGATCCTCCCGATCAACCTGAGGATCAACCTCCGCCTCCGCCCGCCGCCGAGGATGGGCCACGACGGCGGATGCGCGAGCCCGGGCCGCCGGCCGGTCGGGGCCCCGGATCTGGTCGTGGAATGGGTCGCGGTCCGGCCGGGAGCAGTGGCAGAGCGATGGGACGCCGAGGCGAACCCGGCCGTCCTCATCAGCCGCGTCATTTCCAGATGATGGAGCGTCTGCTCCCGCTGCTCGCGGAGGAGCACCCGGATCTGGCCCGCCGGCTGGTCGAAATGCGCGACAAGGCTCCGGAGGAATTCGAGCGTGTCTTGGCCGACGCCCTCGCGATCCGTTTCGAGGAAGCCCTCCAGCGAGCTGACCGGGATCCCATGCCGGCTCGCGGCCCGCGCCCACCCGGAGCGCCCGCCGGTCCGAAATGGGCTGACCTGCACCTACAAGACCCCGTGTACCAGTTCTTTGCGCACGAGACGCGTGAGCTCGAGCGCCGCAACGAAGAGGTGGAGCGACGCTCGATGGAACTGGCGCAGCGCTGCAACGAACTGCGCCAAAGCCGAGAACCGGAAGCGCCGCTCGAACGCGACGAGCTGCGTCGCCAGCTCGAGCAGACCGTCGACGAGCACTTCGGCGTCCGTACGGAATTGCGGCGGATCGAGTTGCGTCGGGTCGAAATGCAGCTTGATCGCCTACGTCAGGCGGTCGAGCGCATCCGCGACGATCTTGAGTGGCGCGAGCAGGCCCGCGAGTCGATCAAGGAGCGGCGTCTCAGGCAGCTCCTGGATGAGCAGGGCGACGACTGGTAGACGCGCTGCCCGCTCATGGCCGGTGGACCTCCGTGTCCCATAACGCCGCCAGCGGACCGGCGTGCCCGCCGTTCGAAGTGTGGATTCACCTCCTGAAAGCCATGGCGCAATGATGCGCACCCCGTTCAGTTCGTGGGCGGCCACGTCTCAGGCCGCGCACCTTCTGGTCGGAATCCGTGGAAGAGGTTCTCTACTTGCTTCCCGGGTTCGATCTGCTATGCTAAATTAGTTGGAGGAGAGAAACGAGGTCAATCGGGCATACGGCGTTCCAGCGTTGCGGTTCGAAAGCCGGTTGATCGGCATGCGCCGAGGCAGCGCCGTTCCGGTTGTTTGACGACCTCGCACCGGGGAGTGGACAGCAAGTTTTTCATTGGGAGGCGAACCGATGCTGAAGCGATTTGTGATGGGGACGGCTGTGGCCGCCTTGGTTGCCATGTTGGGCGCGGCTGCCTATGCCTGGGATTGCAGCACCGACTGCGACACCACGTTCCGCCAGGGGCGCGTTTTCGAGGCCTGGAACTCGACGGTGGTCTACGGCTCGGGAGACGCTGAGCTCACGCGGACCTGGGTACCTCTGATGGTTGATGATGGCGGTCCCCTGCTGGAGGACGTCGTCGTTCGCGTCGTTGGTACCCGGATCTTCGGCGGGGCCAGCTTGTACAGTACCTCCGGCGGCATTCAGGCGGTGGTCTGCTATGGCACGGTCGACTTCGACTTCAGTGGCTTCGACCCGATCGGTAGCAATGACATAGTGCTCTACGAGAGCGCCGGTTACGGCGACGCCGTCGGTCAGATGCTCGGCGATGGTCGCCTGGTCTGGCGTGCCAATTACGCCGGCACGTCGCAGAATGGCCTTGAGTGGCTGCAATGCGTGCCTAACCAGCTCACGCCGATCCCCGAGCCGGAAGAGGGTGAGCAGATCCTGCAGGGCCCGGGCATCAACGGGGAGACGGGCGACGCCTATCTGGGCATCCCCGCCGCGATCGAGCATGGCTCCAAGATCTTCGTCGGGAACACCAATTACGACGGTGGAACCGGCGACATCCCCGTCGCCGTCAATATCTGGGACTATGATTCCACGGCGGGGCCGTCCTCATCTCAGGCACCCGACTACTCCTACTCCCAGGCCGGCGCCGAGGCTTTCTGCAACACAAATGGCGTGGCCTGTGATGCTGGTGACGGCCGGCAGACGCAGCCGATCTTCGCCCTGGTCGACGGGGTTTACTATGTCCTGTTCGGCGCCAATGACACGAACGACGGTGGCTCGGCCCGTCCCGGCCTGCTGGCCGTCGATGCCTTCGAGGACGGCGACGGGTTCACGGGCGCGGTGGCGGTGTTACCGCCTGAGGACTACCGTTTCGTCGATCACCAAGCGACCGGCGGTGGCTCGGGGCCCTTCGAGAACAATCACTTCGAGATGAACTCGAGTGGGCAGATCTCCGTCCTGGCCGAGAAGCGTACGATCGACCCGACCGATCCCAGCGACGCTCCGACCTGGCGGGCGCTGCTGTACAACCCGATCATGAGCGCGGGACGAATCGTCGGCTATAACGATCCGATTATCATTGCCGACGCCGGCCCGGACGATCAGGTTCCCGACGACGGGCTCGCCGGTCCGTTCTACTACGACCCTGACCCGAACGATCCGAACGACCTCATTGTTTGGTACAACTCGATCTCCGGTGTCGGGATCAACGATCGCGGCAACATCGCCTTCACGGCGACGTACGACACCGGCGACCCGTTCGACCCGAACGATCCGAACAGCCCGACGATCTGGAACAACGCGGCGTATTTCTGGGATGCGAGCACGAACACACTGCACCAGGTGTTGCGTGAGGACGACGTTATTGGCCGTGACCCCGGTGACCCCAACTACCCCGGCGACGCGCGGCAGGTCCAGCTTGGGCTGATCTCGCGCGAGGACAGCGACGCGTTCATGGGGTCGAGTCTGGCGGACGACGCCGACGTGCTCGCCGTCAACTTCCGTCCCTACGACGACGACCCGGAGCTGGGTGGCGCGCGGGGGGTGGCGGTCATCGCCATCGGCCACAGCGGGGACGTCGACTTCGACGGTGACGTCGACCTGAGCGACCTGGCCGCCTTGCTGGGAGCGTACGGTGCGTCGTTCGGAACGTCACCGAACTACGATTCGCAGGCGGACTTCGATCTGGACGGTGACATAGATCTGGCCGATCTGGCCGAGCTGTTGGGTTCCTACGGCTCTTAGCACAACACCGGTTCTGAAGCGGAATCGGTAACGGATGCGGGTGCCCCAGCGCTTGCAAGGCAAGCGGTGGGGCATCTTGTTGATCGGCGCGGCGCTTGTTCGCGGCGCGGCGGCTCGCTAAGCTCTTGAACTTTGTGTTGGCGTGGGACGACTGGTGGAGCACGCTCGAAATGAAGCTAGCCGAAGAACTGATGCGCAAGATCACCGACCAGAGAGCGCTGGTCGGGATCATCGGCCTGGGTTACGTCGGTCTGCCGCTGGTGCGCGAATTCTGTGCCGCCGGCTTCAAGGTCGTCGGCTTCGACATCGACTCCAAGAAGGTCTCGATGCTCAAGGCCGGAAGAACCTATATCAGGCACCTCCCGGCCAAGCAGTTCCAGCGGCTGATCAACGAACGGCGTTTCACGCCGACGACCGACATGAAGCGCTTGGGCCGGCCCGACGCTCTCCTGATCTGCGTGCCGACCCCGCTCGACAAGATGCGTGAGCCCGACGTCTCTTTTGTGGTCAGCACCACCAGGCAAATCGCCAAGAGCCTGCGCAGAGGGCAACTCGTCGCGCTCGAATCGACCACCTACCCGGGTACGACGCGCGAGGTCATGCTGCCGCTGCTGGAAGCCACGGGTCTCAAGCTTGAGCGGGACTTCTTCCTGGCCTACTCGCCCGAGCGCGAAGACCCGGGGCGCACCGATATGACCACGCGCGACATCCCGAAAGTGGTCGGCGGGGCCGGCCCGCTCAGCCTGAAGCTGGCCACCGCGCTGTACGACGCCGTCGTTGCCAAAGCCGTCCCGGTTTCCAGTTGCGAGGTGGCCGAGGCCTGCAAGATCGTCGAGAACGTCTACCGCTGCGTCAACATCGCGCTGGTCAACGAGCTCAAGCTGCTCTTCGATCGCATGGGCATCGATATCTGGGAGGTGATCGAGGCCGCCAAGACCAAGCCCTTCGGATTCCAGGCGTTCTACCCCGGCCCGGGGCTGGGCGGACACTGCATCCCCATCGACCCGCTGTACCTGTCGTGGAAGGCCCGCGAGTTCGGCCAGCCGACCCGCTTCATCGAGCTCGCCGCTGAGATCAACACCCTGATGCCCGAGCACGTCGTCACGCGTGTCGCCGAAGCGCTCAACGAACACGGCAAGGCGCTGCGCGGCTCAAAGGTGCTGGTGCTCGGGTTGGCGTATAAGCGGGATGTAGACGATGTGCGTGAGTCGCCCTCGGTGACGCTGATCGAGCTGCTCCAGGAGCATGGCGCGAAGGTCCAGTATCACGACCCGTTCATCCCGTCCGGCAAGCCAATGCGCGAGCACAACATCACGCACCTGCGCAGCATTCCGCTGACGCCGGCCAGCCTCAAAACGTTCGATTGCGTGCTGATCTCAACGGATCACAGCGAAGTCGATTACGACCTGGTCTGCAAGCACGCCAAGCTGGTCGTCGATACGCGCAACGCGACCGCAAAGCGAAAACGCAGCAAGAGGGTGGTTAAAGCGTAGGCCGTCTGGGACGCCGCGCGTTTCGGCCGGCGCCGGGCAACCGTCCGCGGCTGTCATTCCGAGGGCAGCGCGGAATCCGGCCGAGTGCGGGCAGTGCGGCTGGATTCCCGGTTGTGCTGCCCGCCTGAAGACGATCTCGGGATGACTTGGTCGATGTACCTTCCGGTCCGCGCCGGATATAATTCGCTCGTGGACCCATCAACCGACAGAGCGCTGGAATTCGACGTACCGGTGGCCAAGGGGGACGTGCTGTCCGCGCTCTGCCCGGTCGACCGGATACCGCGTCGGCGACGCAACAAGATCTGCATCGGCGTTATTGCCATCGGCGCGCTCAACATCCTGGTCTACACGGTCGTCTACGCCGCGCTGGGCGGCGACGCGCATAACGGCGAGGCCCGGCTGGTCGAGCAAGCCGACGGCACGGCGCAGGTCGTGTACTACGTGCGCGGCCATTTCATCCGCTCGCTCGACGGGCAGGAGGCCGAGGTCAGCCGGCGTACCTGGATCTACTCCTATCTCCACTCGATGTCGGTCTTCGTTACGTCGGCCGCCATAATCATCAGCATGCTGGTTCTGGCCCGGCCGCACATTCTGGCGACGATGCGCGACGGGTGGGTCAGTGGGCAGGCGTTCGTCACGGCTTTCGCCACCATCGTGGTTGTGATTACCTCCGCCGCGATCTTCGTTTTCGCCTGGGATTTCGTCCGGCAACTGGGCCTCGAGTTGGGGGGGCGGCATGCGGAGTGCCGACTGGCTCGCGGCCGAAGGTCCGATTGCCCGGCGTTTGCCCGGGTACGAATCGCGCCCGCAGCAGCAGCAGATGGCCGCCGCCGTCGCCGAAGCCTTCGCTGATCGCGATCACCTGGCGGTCGAAGCCGGCACGGGTGTCGGCAAGACCTTCGGTTACCTGTTGCCGGCAATCGAGCAGGTTACCTGCAATGGCGCGCGGCGCGTCCTGGTGAGCACCCATACGATCGCCCTCCAGGAACAGCTCATCCACAAAGAC
>CAZDTB010000207.1:0-1093 GCA_964508075.1 uncultured Planctomycetales bacterium | reverse complement strand
TCCCGTTCCTGCGCGAAGCGCTGGACGTGAAATTCGCCGCCGAGCTCGTGAAGGGCCGCAACAACTACGTCGGCCTGCGACGGCTCAAGCAGGCTTCCAGCCGGCAGAAGTCGCTCTTCAACACCGGCACGCAGCTCGCCGCTCTGCACGCCATCGAAGATTGGGCCTACGCGACGCAGGACGGCTCGCTCAGCGATCTGGCCGAAGCGCCCCCATTTGACATCTGGGAGAAGGTCCGTAGCGAGCACGGCAATTGCCTGGGCCGGCGGTGTGCGCACTACGAACCTTGCTTTTACCAGCGTGCCCGCCGCCGCGCCGAGCAAGCTCAGATCCTGGTCGTCAACCACGCGCTGCTGGTGTCGGACCTGGTTCTGCGGCGTGAAGGCGCCAACGTTCTGCCGGACTACGACTTGGCGATCATCGACGAGGGGCACACGCTGGCGCAGGTCGCCGCCGACCACTTCGGCCTTACCGCCTCGAACAGCCAGGTGCAATACCTGCTCAGCGGCTTGTTCAATGAGCGCACCGGCAAGGGCTATCTCGCCGCGCTCGGTTCGGACGAACAAAAGCGGGTCGTGATCGCGGCACAATCGGCTTGTACCGAGTTTTTCAACAGTCTTTCGGTCTGGCAGCGTGCCGAAGGCCGCTCCAACGGGCGTCTCGTGCGCCCCGATGTCGTCGCGAACCCGCTCTCGCCCGCCCTGCGCGCCGTCGGCAAGAAGCTGGCCCCCCTCAAGAAGGAACTACCTCGCCAGGAAGATCAGTATGAACTGGGCTCCTTCATTGACCGCACCGCGGAGGTTGCCGACTCGGTCGACGTGTTGCTTTCACAGGGATATGACGAGCACGTCTATTGGGTCGAGCTGGACCAGAGTCGTTCCAAGCGCGTCTCGCTCTGTGCCGCGCCGCTGGATGTCGGGCCCGCGCTGCGCGAACTGCTGTTCGACCGTGTCCACAGCGTCGTCATGACCAGCGCCACGCTCGCCGCCGCGGGCGACGATGATTTCTCGTATCTGCTCGGCGGGCTCGGTTCGCCGCCGGCGCGGACGCTGCGGCTCGGATCCCCCTTTGACTTCGAGCGCCAGGTCACCCT
>CAZDTB010000206.1:0-8063 GCA_964508075.1 uncultured Planctomycetales bacterium | reverse complement strand
ACGCCCGCCCCACCTCTACAGAAGGTTGCTTGTTTCTGAGACAGTACACTAGCATGACAATCGCTGACGGATGCGGTAAATGGGAAATCTCGAACTACACGAGCGAACCGCCTGACAGCCCGCTCGAGCCGACCCGGACCCGCGCGAGCACAGCCTCGCCCGGCAATCCGGCGGAACGATACGACCGACGCGAGGACCCGAGTTGATGGAACCACGAGAATACGGTTTGCGGCTGGTGGCCGTTGGGCTCGTTAGCGTCAGCGTTGCCGCGGCAACAGCACAGCACCCCCGCCCGCGGCCGGTCGAAGGCGACTGGCCCATGTGGGGGCGCTGTGCCAGCCGCAACGCTGCCTCTACCGAGACTGGGATCCCCGCCGAATGGAAGACCGGCCTCATCAAGAAGAACGTCAAGTGGATCGCCCGGCTGGGTACACAGACCTACGGGTCGCCGGCCGTCAGCAACGGCCGGGTCTACGTGGGGACGAACAACGGCGGCAGATTCCGGCCGCACAGCAGGGGCGACAAGGGCTGCTTGCTCTGTTTTGATGCAAAAGACGGCAAGCTGCTCTGGCAGGCGACGCACGACAAGCTGCCGACCGGCGAGGTGAACGATTGGCCCGAGGCCGGCATCGCCTCGACGCCGTACGTTGACGGCGATCGCGTCTATTACGTCAGCAACCGTTGCGAGCTGGTCTGCGCCGACGTTCAGGGCTTCTATGACAACGAGAACGATGGGCCGCTGGCCAACGAGAAGTTCACAGAGATCCAGGATGCCGACCTTATCTGGATCTTGGACATGATCGGCGAATTGGATGTGTTCCCCCACATTCTGGCGATGAGCTCGCCCGTCGGTGCGGCTGACTTGGTGTTCGTCTGCACCGGCAACGGCGTCGGAGAGGAATATGAGACAATCCCTCCTCCGGTTCCTGCTCCGCAGGCCCCTTCGCTAATCGCCGTCGACAAGAAGACCGGCCACGTCGTCTGGCAGCGCAACGATCCGGGAACGAATCTACTGCAGGGGCAATGGTCGTCGCCGGCTTACGGCGTCGTGGACGGCGTGCCACAGGTCATCTTCGGCGGCGGTGACGGCTGGTGCTATAGCTTCGCCCCGAAAACCGGTGAGCTGCTCTGGAAGTTCAATCTGAACGCCAAGGACGCGGTGTGGGGACCCGGCGGTCGCGGCGGCACGAAGACGTTCATCGTTGCTACGCCAGTCATTTACGACGACAAGGTGTTTCTGGGGGGCGGCAACCAGCCACCCTACGGCGAAGGTCCCGGCCGTCTCTATGCCATCGACGCCACGCAGCGCGGCGACATCACCGACAGCGGGAGGGTTTGGCTCGTTGGTGGCAGGGAATTCGGCCGTACGGTGTCGAGCGTGGTGATCGCGGACGGATTGCTCTACGCCGTCGATGTTCCCGGCTATTTCTACTGCCTAGATGTCGAGACTGGGCAACGGCACTGGCGGTATGACCTGGAGGCCGAGGTGTGGGGCTCGCCCATCGTCGTTGATGGCAAGGTAATGCTGGGAGACACGGATGGCGAACTACACGTGCTGAAGCACGGCAGAACGCTCGAACCGTTGGCGACAAACGACATGCGGCACTCGATGTACACCGCACCGGCCGCCGCCAACGGCACGCTCTACGTCACTACAAGTCGCCGCCTATATGCCATCGCGACCCGCGGGCCCGACGCCGACTGAGTCTTCAGAGTTTTCCGCCGCGTCGCCGCCGAAGGCGCGGAAAGAAGCGCCCGGTTCGTTGCATGTACGCGCGATACTCCTCGCCGAACCTCTCGGTCAGTTGTCGCTCTTCGACCGGCGCGCGTACGATGCCTATGGTTCCGATGAGGACTAGCGCTCCTGCGCCGATGACCCAATTGGCCGACATCAGGAACAAAACGATCGATACCAAGGGGAAAACCGCGTTCATCGGATGTCGCACGAACCGGTACGGTCCGTGTGTGACGAGCTTGTGGTTCGGATGCAGCCCCACTGTGCCCCGGTAGTTGCTGCCCAGCGCGAGCATCGTCCACCACATAAGACCTACCACTACTCCCCCAAAACCGACACCGCTCCAGCGCGCCCACACCGGCAGCGAAACCGATGCCCATGGAAACCAATGCGCGGAGACCAACCAATCGATCAAGAACGCCCAAAGCGGGATCCCCACCAAGCCGCGGACCCACAGAAGCGGCGGGTATTCGTTCGCGGCCTGGGCAAAGCGCGAACCATGCTCCCGCATGGCCTTGCGATGGGCGTACCCGATCGGAAGCAGGAACAGAACGACCCAAACCCCAAAGGTGATCTTGAAGACAGCTTCTGTCTGCATGCTGAGCCCCGGCCATGCCCGGTTTTCTCGGCACAAGTCTGTCGCGCATACGCCCGCGTCACAGGTGTTCGGAGGTGCCTGATCTCCCTGTGATTTCTAGTATCATAACCCGCCGGACATTCATGGGACACTGTCTACTCATACTGCAAGGCCCGGATGATCCTCAGCCGGCCGGCCCGGCGCGCCTTATGGTTAGCGCGAGGGATGGCCAGTCTGGCGGTGTAGCCAACGGCCCATCATTTCGATCTCGCGATGCGGAACCCGATATTGTTGCACCGATCGTCCGCAACCCATCCCATACGCGTGGACACGCGGGCAAACCGCGCATCTCCAACCCAGGGCCCACCCCGGGCCGCGCAGCGTGGGCCAATCATACCCTCCCGCTCGTATGGATTGGTCTGTGGCTGTCCGGGGTACCGGCCCAGAAAGTCGCTGCACCATTCCCAGACGTTTCCGCTCATATCGTGGAGCCCCAGGCTGTTCGGTCTGAAGCTGCCGACCGGCACCGTGCTCCTACTGCATTCTCCCTTCTCCGCGAACGCGAACTCGCCGCCGGCCGCGTTGAAGTTCATCTCGCTCGACCGGGCGATGTCCTGGCCGTTGCCGAATCTGATCTTCCGTCCCCGCTCTCGGGCGGCAAACTCCCACTCCGCTTCGGTGGGCAATCGATACCCTCTGACCTTCAAGACGTCCACCGTAGGCTGCCCCTGAGCGCCCAACAGGTTGCCCGTCTCGACGTCATAGGCGATGGGCAGGCCCTGCTCTGTGCTCAGCCAGTTGCAGTAGCTCACCGCATCCCGCCACGATACGCACGTAACGGGATCCTTCGGGCTCTGCTCAATTTGAGGATTCCTCCAATTCGCGCCCGCCGCCCAGGCCTGACCCGTTAGAGGGTCCAGCAGCCATGAACCACAGGACGCCAGGCGTGTGGCGTATTCATCGTCCTGGTGTGCCGCGCATTTGGATTCCTCTTCCGCGGACGTGACGTACCCGGTGTCCGCGACGAAGGCGGCGAATTCCTCAACCGTGACCTCGTACTTGTTCAAATAGAAGCCCGACACCGTCACTTCATGAACCGGCGTAGCAAACCGCACCCCCTCATCGAAGACGTCCCCCATCTTAAACGTCCCGCCTTGTATGAACAGCATATGCGCCGTCTCGGCGTCCCGGTTATCACCGGCGGGGAACGCGAGGGCTGCATCGCAAGAGACCGAGCAGGATGGGCCGGAGCAGAGAGCTGCACCGAGCAGGGCCATCGCAAGAGCAGGACGAGTGACGTTCATCTGGTTCCTCCTTTCGTCCCTGCCGGTTGCCGCAAGTTGGCACCGTCAACCCGCGAACATCCAGCTTCCTGGCACCACACAGCCAGTCTATCGAACGGTTACAATAATTTCAATATATTTCATTGCTTTTGAAAGTATTGGCGCTCTAGTATCGAATGTGCGATCCAGCGTCGTGATCTTCCGCTCTTTGCTCGGGCTAACGCGCACGCGACTCCAGTCACCGGGCAACGTATCGTGCTACGCGGCCTCCCCGTCTGAGACGTTCACTTCTTCGCGGAAGATGGCGCCCAGATCGATCCGGGCCTTGAGCCGCGCCAGCATCGCTCGCAGGCCGAAGATGGACCTGATCATCCACGTATTGGCCGGCCGCGACCGTGTGTAACGTTGTCGAATGGCCTCGCCGTACATTGCCGCACCGCGGCGGAAGTAGTCCAGGTCGCCGAAGTCGAACGGGCCCTCGTGCAGGATGGGCTCCCAGGCCCAGTCGGAGAGTTCTACAATCAGCTTCATCCGGGCCTCATCGGCCGCTTGCTCGGCGGTCAGATCATTTCCGCGGGCCATAGGCTCGCGCACGGCCTCGGGTGTCCGGTCAGCTTCGGAGGTCCCGAGGTAACACCGCTCCATTTCAGCCTTGAACCTGGTGTCCCCGTCGTCCTCGTAATGGCAGCAGCCGAAGTCGATGAAACCCAGCCGGCCGTCGGGCATGAACAGGAAATTCCCCGGCTGCACGTCGGCGTACACGAGGTGCTTCGAATGGCACAGCCGGACCACCGCGACGCTGATCTTGTGGCCAAAGTGGTCGCGTAGCTCCTGCGGCGGATCGGTGGCCAGGAACTTGTCCAAGTGCAGACCCTGGAGGTACTCCATCGTCAGCACGCGTTTGGTCGAGACCTCCGGAAAGACGCGGGGCACGACGATGCCCTCGTCTTCGGCGTACGCTGCCCGTGCGAACCGCAGATTCTCCGCTTCCTGCTCGTAGTCGGTCTCCAGATCCAGCTTGTGGCGGACGTCCTCGAACTGCGCCCGGAGGTTGTCCCAGTCGCCGCTGAGACGCATGGGCATGAGGAAAGCCAGCAGGTTGCGGAAGTCATCGCGGATTGCCCGGCCGATGTTGGGGTACTGAATCTTGATCGCCACACGCTGCTCCGTGCCCTTCAGTAGAGCGCGATGTACCTGTCCGAGCGAGGCGGCGGCGAAGGCCTTCGTCTCGAAGCCGTCGAAAACGTCCTCGGGGTCAGCGCCCAATTCGTTTCGCACGAACTCACGCAACAGCGAGAAGTGCATCGGCGGGGCCTCGAAGTGCAGGCGTCCGAGCACATCGGCAAACTGCTCCGGGGCCACGTCCGGGTGGGTGGCGATGATCTGCCCGAGCTTCATGATCGCCCCGCGCATATAGGTCATCCCGCCCAACAGCTTCAGCGCAGCCTTCAAGTGAGTTTCGTTGAGCGTGCGCTGCCGCTCGTCGGCCGACGCGTAGCCGCTGCGCAGCCACCAGGCCAGATACGCCGCCGCGACCTTCGCTTGCAGCGTTCCCAGCACCCATAGCCGGTTCAAACGGCCGACGGGAATACGCCGCTGCGATAGCTGGCGCAGCAGGTCCTGCAAATCCGCGGCGGGCTCGACCGTCTCCGGGGATTCAACCGGCAGCGCGTCGATCAATTCAGCGATTCGGGGTGACGTCGGCGACATCGATAACCTCTCTTTCGTTCTTCGACTCCGACGAGAGCGACCCGACGAATAGCCGCATCGACTGGTCGAGAACCACCAGCGTGTCTTCCTGTTTGAGCGATTCGTCAGCCGCCCAGAACGAGAGAACGCCCAGATAAAGCGTCCAATACAGGTGCATGTTCACCACGGTTGGCGCCTGCGTCGCGGGTCCGCCGCGTGACGAGATCAGCTCCCGCACGGTCTCGAGGTGGCTGATGCGAAGTTGCTGGGCTTGCTCGCACACGCCGTCCTTGGCAAACGGGCTCAGGGCCGTTTCCAGGACCTCACCAACGTAGTTCCGCTGCGGGGCCAGATGCCGAAGACCTACCGCCACATGTGCGAACAGCGCTTCGTCGAGCGTCTCGTCGCCCCGCAGGCGGCCGTCAGACTCCATCCCGGCTTCGGCCAGAGCCTCGTCGACGATGGTCATAGCCAGGGCCTCCTTGCTCGGGAAGTAGTTGAACATCGTCCCAGCCGCGATCCCGGCCGCCTCGGCGATGCCGCGCGTCGTGGTTTGCTCGAACCCATTGTCATTAAAGAGTTTACGAGCACACCCCACAATCCGTCGCCGCGTTTCCCGCTTCTTCTCAGCCGTGACTCTCATGGCAATCTGGTCCTGGCATCAGGCACTTATATGAGCACACTCATAATATACGCCACGCCGACGCGGCTGTCAAGAAGAAAAATGAGCATGCTCAGAAAAAACTCGACCAGAAGGGCGCCCGGTCGATGGGCCCGCGCCCACCATCGCCGCCCTGATGCGCCCGGCCTAATTCAGGCTGCCCTTCGCCAGGATGCTGAGCAGCACCGTGGCATCGACACGCAGACGCTCCGCACCATTGACATCAGCGCTGGTCATCCTCCCCCCTGCAATTCGAGCTCGAGCTTGCTGTCGGATTAAACACGAAGTGGCCGTTCCTGCTTGTCATCCATTGGGTGCCCCCGTCAAAATGGCCGGCAACCCTTGAATCACAGGGACAGGCTGCACCTGTTATGGCATCACGACCACTGTATCCGGGAAATCCGGTATAGGACGAGCAATCATCGACGACAATGCGGCCGCTCGCGGGCCCGCGTCCCGATGCGGCAACGGAGGACCATTCGTGGCCAGCGCAACCTACGAAGACTTCATTAAGCGTGTGAAGGAGCTCCACACCGCCCGGGCCATCGAAGCGCTGCTCGAATGGGATCAGGACACGTATATGCCCAAAGGCGGCGCCGAGGACCGCAGCGATCACATGGCCTTCATCGCAGGTCTGGCGCACGAGAAGCTGACCGCCGACGAGCTCGGCAATCTTCTGATACAACTCGAAAAGGAAGACTTCGGCGACGACTTCGCCGCCGCCACCAACGTCCGTGAGATCCGCCGCGAATACGACCGGGCGGTCAAACTCCCCAAATCGCTGGTGCAGGACATCGCCAAGGCCACCACGCTGGCGCGGGAGGCCTGGGGCCAAGCTCGGCAGGAGTCGGACTTCTCGAAATTCGCACCGCACCTCGAACGCCTGCTCGACCTGAAACGCCGCGTCGCCGACCTCGTCGGCTGGACCACCGAGCCATACGATGCCCTGATGGACGAGTTCGAACCAGGCGCCCAGGCTGCGGAGGTTCAGGCGGTCTTCGATAGCGTCAAGGCGGAACTGGTGCCGCTCGTCGCCGCCATCAAGGACGCCCCGCGCCAGCCGGACAAGTCGATTCGAAAGCGTCACTGCCCACGGGCCGGGCAGGAATCGTTCAACCGGCGAGTCGTCGAGGCGATGGGGCTCGACTTCGACATCGGCCGCATCGACGTCTCTACGCATCCGTTCACGACCAGCATGTCGCCGCGCGACGTGCGCCTCACCACCCGCTACGACGAAAACTACATGCCGATGTCGCTCTTCGGCGTGATGCACGAGTGCGGGCACGCGCTCTACGAACAGGGTCTCGACGTCGCCCATACCGGCACACCGATGGCCCAATCCACCTCGCTCGGCATTCACGAATCGCAGTCCCGCCTCTGGGAGAACCAGGTCGGCCGCGGCCGACCCTTCTGGCAGCATTTCTATCCGCAGTTGCAGGAAGCCTTCCCCTCGCTCGCTGACGTTGAGATCGACGATTGGTACTTCGCGATCAACACCGTTGAGCCGTCGTTTATTCGCGTCGAGGCCGACGAAGTGACTTACGGTCTGCACATCATGCTGCGCTTCGATATCGAACGCAGGATGATTCGCGACGAGATCGCGCTCAACGACATCCCCGACGCGTGGAATACCGGCATGAAAGAGCTTCTCGGCGTCACACCGCCGAACGACGCCCAGGGCTGCCTCCAGGACATCCACTGGAGCATCGGCATCTTCGGCTACTTCCCGACGTACGCGCTCGGCAACCTCTCCGCCGCCCACGTCTTCGATGCGGCCAGGCAAGCCAGGCCCGATCTGGACGAGCAGACCAGGCAGATCATGATCGAGAACCTGCGCGCGGCCGAGGAGCGCCGCCTGCAGGTTGCGCGAGCGAACATTGAAGACGAGCGCGACCGGCAGATCGAGAATTCCCGGGCGAGCATGGAGGCATCGGTAAGGCGAATTCAGAACACGATCAAGCTGCTGGCCGTTGGCCTGCCCCCGATTCCCGCGTTCGTGATTTTCGTGCTTGTCTCTCTGCGCAAGCTCAAGCGAGAACGCGTGAGCATTTCCACAGACAGGCTGGTTGGGAGGCGGGAGGCATGAAGAGCGAAGTGGCGAAGACGTCGGTGTTCGTC
>CAZDTB010000205.1:0-8064 GCA_964508075.1 uncultured Planctomycetales bacterium | reverse complement strand
AGAGCAGCCGTCCCGCAACCGTCTCGACCGGTCGGCTGGCGACGTGCTCGACGATGGTGGTGTTGGGCATCATCGGCTACCGCTTCGACACCTGCATCGTCGCCTTCGCACGCCCGGAGGGCCTGTCGTATTTCCCGACCTGGCTCGAGCTGGCGGTCAGCGCCGGCGTCGTGTCGGGCGCCGCCCTGGTCTTCATCTTCTTCAATGAGAACCTGAGAATCGTCGACCACGGCGCACACGCGGAGCCGGAGGCGCGGCCACAGGGACTCCTCGGGGCCACGCACGGTTGGCAGCCGTTCACTCCGGCCTTCAAGCGGCATTCGCTGGTCTTCGTGATCGCGGCGGCGGCGGCGATCGGGTTCCTTCCGGAAGACGCCGTTCTCGGACCGCGGCCCAGGCCGACGCCGGTCTACCACTCCCGAACGGTCGAGGCATTGGCGATCGAAGCGGACAAACCCGTTCGGCGCCTGTTTCACCTCTCGAGCCTGGCGGGCAGTGTGCCGGCGAACGCGGAGACGCAACCGGTGTCCGTCGTCGTCATCGACGGCAACCGCAACTGGCGTTTCGTGCCGTTTACGCATGAGGGTCATGTCGGGGCACTCGAGGGGCGGGAGTCATGTCGCCTGTGCCACCACCAGAACATGACCTTTGATCAGAACACCGCCTGCCACCAGTGTCATCGCGATATGTATGAAGTCTCGGACACCTTCGATCACGTGCTGCACATCTATCGCCTGGGCGGCAATGCCGCCTGCGCCGTCTGCCACGGGAAGGAACCGGCCCACAAGTCGCGGCAGACCGCGCTGGCTTGCTGGGAGTGCCACGGCGATATGGTGGTGAAGGGCTCGATCATACCCCCCAGGGAAGACGGGCTCACCGGTTTCGCTCCCGGTTACATGGACGCGATGCATGGCTTGTGCATTCGTTGCCACGAACAGCTCTCACAGGAACAACCCGAGGTCTACGGGACCGAGTTCGGACGCTGTGACGTCTGCCACCGGGAGTTCCAGGACACCGATCATCGGCGGCTGGCGCCGTACGTTCCCATGCCGCCGGGACACGTGCGGCTCTCCTCGGTTTCACCGGCGGGCTCTAACGCGCAAGAATGATGAGGGCCGCTGTGGCCGAATCGGAAAGCAGATGAGAACCGCAAACCAGCCAGACACCTCCGACCAGCCCTTCCCAGTAGCGCGTATTGCAGCCGGTTGGACGCGTCCGCTGAGCCGGTTCGTGGTTGCCATCCACGCCGTGCTCGTGGCCGCGACAGTTGTGTCGGTGACGTACGCATCGGTCTTGTTCTTACGCGCGGCCTGGCGGTACCAGCCGCCCCGGCTGCCCGCGACCATGGAGCAGGTTGATTGGAGCAGCCCCGAGAGCAGCGAGTATTGCCTGGCCTGCCACAAGCCCGTGGGCCCGGCGATGGCAGGCTTGGACGTCGAGCACGGTCACCCGCAGAACGTCTCCCTGGACGATTCCCAGATCCAGGCAGTCGCCGACATGGGGACCATCGCGGGCCCAAAGGGAACGCTCATCTGCATGTCCTGTCACATACTGTGTGAGCAACCTGCCGGTGCGTACATGCTGGCGGACACGCTCGCCAACGGGCGCTTCTGCGAACGGTGTCACCCCGGCCATTACGCGCGCGGCACGCCACACGATCTACGCACCTCGGCCCCGACGGAGTGCAATCGTCTCGACCAGACCGCCGCGGAAGGGGGTCCGTGCAGCACCTGTCACTTGGCGCATCGCTATGCGCGCGACTTCGAGCCGTGTACGCATGATCCCGACGGTCGGTGCACCACCTGCCACGAGATACATCGTTGCGCCGAGAAACACGCGCGCCCGACGATGGAGCACCCCGAGGCGCGCTGCCTGGAATGCCACGACCCGCACGACATGTCGCACGGCGAGTTTCTCAAGGGGCCGATCGCTGAGCTGTGCATCACCTGCCACGACGAATACGCGGGCGGCGCGGCGGTCGGCATGCACCCGTTGGGCACCATGGACCGCGTCGTACCGCAGGAACTGATCGAGGCCGGCGCCCAGGTTCAGTCCGGTTCGCGCGAGCTAACCTGTGCGGTCTGTCACTCGACCCATGCGGCCGATCATCAGCCGTTGCTCATGTTGGACCCCGATTCGAATCGCCTTTGCCTGGCTTGCCATGAGGACAAGTACGGCGAGACATCTCATGGTGGCGCGACGCCACGGCACGGACAAAGTCCCATCCTCACTGCTGAACAGCGCGAGGTCATAGATGATTGGGAGGCGCGCGTTGGGCCAAACGGCGAACTGTTGTGCGTCTCCTGCCACCGGGTTCACGATGCGAAGTCGAAGGTCGCGCTGTTGACCTTTCAGCCGAAGTACGGCGAAACGTGCAGCGCCTGCCATCCGCATCACGATGATCTGTTCGGGACATCGCACGATCTGCGCACCAACTTTCCCGATGAGAAGAACCTGGCCGATATGACGCCGAGCGAGCACGGCGCGTGCAGCGCCTGCCATCTGGCTCATGGGTTCGCCCGCCAGACCACGGCGGCGCCCGGCGATCCTTCGGGGCAATGCGTCTCCTGCCATCAGGCCGACCAGTGCGGGCAGGCCCGCTTGGTTGAAGGAACCGATCATCCCGACACCAAGTGCACTGACTGTCACAACCCACACGAGCGTCGCTTCGGCAACTACCTGGCCCTGGCCGAACCCGACTTGTGCGTCGAATGCCATGCCGAGCAGGCGCGCCTCGTCGGGGGACCGCATGACCGCACGACAAATGCCGTGGCGTGGCCCGATTCGGCGCCCACGGCCCAAGGGTTGTGCCTGCCCTGTCACCTGCCCCATGGCGGGGAGCGTGCCGACCTGTTTCGCCTGCGGGGACCGAACCCCGTCGGGAACCACGACGATGTCTGCCTGGTTTGCCATGCCGACGTAGCCTGGAACACGCCCACCGGGCTTGCCGCGATTCACCCGTGTGAGGTTTCTCCGACGCAGAACAAGGTCGAATTGGCGCTGGTCCCCAAGGACGACGAGGGAAACATGCGGATCGGCTGCCGAACCTGCCACGATCCGCACGGTGGCCCCAATCCGATCCACCTTGCGCGAGTTTCGCCGGATCAACCGACCGAGAGCCTGTGTATTCACTGCCATGCAGAGAAGAAGTACATCAAGCACACCGGACACTCGGCCGAGAGCCTCATGCGGTTCGGCTTCGACGTGGACTCCTGCAAACCGTGCCACGCCATGCACGCGAACCCCGACGGAACCTGGGGACAGATGCTCTCGCCACGCTTTCTCATGGAAAGTTGCGAAGCGGTCACCGAGCAGGGCGCTGCCTGCGTTCCGTGTCTGGCCTGTCATCACGCCCAGGGCCCGGCCCCGGTTCGTGAGGTCGCCACGCACCCCCAGAAGGAGATGTGGAACATCATCGCGCCCGACGCTCCCGGTTATCTACCGCTATTCAACGCCGCCGGGCACGTCGATCCACAGGGGATGGTAGTCTGCCGTACGTGCCATCTCTCCCACGGGCGGCTGGACTTGCTGCAACGTGTGGCGGAGAAGCAGCCGCTCTCCCACGCCGAGCACAGCGCTATTCGTACCCAACTGCGTCCGTTCATTGCGCCGAACATCTGCACCGAGTGCCACGGGCTCGAAGCACGGCTCAGATTCCTGTTCTTCCACGACCCCGAGCGGAGAGCCTTTCCCCGACAGGATCCGACTGAGCAACAACGGCATTTGCCACGGCAGAGCGTCTCCGACAGCTGACTTCATTTGTGGCGGAGCTGTCCACGCCGGGAACCCCGGATTCACGACTGTGTCCCTCCACTGATCTTTGCGCAGCTGTTTTGTAGCCGTGCAGTGCGTCGGGTGGGTGATGACTCACCGCGCTTGACCGCTCGAGCTGGCAGTGGAGTCACTCCTTGTCGAGCTGGAAGCCCGCGACGTACGGCGGTCTGATTCACATGTTCGGCGCACCGCTTGAGTGGATCGCGAGAGAGAAACCGATGCCGCTCACTTGTTGCCGACTGTCCACGCCACGCGCTTCAGCGAAACAATCGGCAGGTGTCTCGCCCCGCTATGGAAGTCGACGGGGAGCGCGAATCGGCTGCCAAGCTGACCGGCGACGACGTGCAGCACGGCAGACTTCACTTGCCGTGACCAACCGCGCGGAAGGCGGATTCTGGGCGGACTCGTATGCTCGGCCATTCTGCCACCGCTCCTGCTGAGATTCGGTGCAACAGCTTACTCAGCGGGACATTACGGCCCACGTCGCGCGGCGCAAGAGTCGGCGGGCCAACTCCTCCAGCATGATTCGACCTACGAACCTGGCGGTCGCGCACGGAACCGTCGCGTCAAGAGACTTCATGCCAGGCACGGCTCCACCGGCTTCGTGGACCAGGTTGACATGATGTAACATGCCGACGGCTCATGTGCCGTCTGCCGGGCAGCCTGGGGTGGAGAACGGCGTTCACAAATCAGACGGCGCCGCGAAACCTGGGCTACTTCAGGAGGCATGGACATGATCTATCGTTGCTCATTTCGCTCTGTTGCCGATCGCAAGCCGGGTCGCGCTCGTGTCGTTCGCTCTGCTTGTCTGCGGTGGGTGAGCGTACGACCAGGACTGCAATAGCAACGGCATCCCGGACGAGTGCGACGTAAGCTGTGACGGGTCATGTGGCGATGACTTCCCGAACGACTGCGGAAGAAGCGACGACTGCAATAACGACGGGATCCCCGATTGCCAGGACTGCAACGGCAACGACCTACACGATGTTCTGGAATTGACGAAAGAACCAGCGCAGACTGCAAAAACAGTGGTTTGCCCGACGAGTGCGATCTCTGGGGCGGCGACGGCGGCACGTGCGTGCCGGCGGATCCCGATAATCCATTCTCCAGTTGCAGTGGCGACTGCGATCGTAACAGCGTCCCACATGAGTGTTGCCACGGCGATCTCGACGGCGGCGCGGATGTGGACCTGGCGGATCTGGCCGAACTGCTGGGCCACTACGGCTCGACCTGTGAATGGTGCGCGCAACCATCGCCAACGCGTAAACTCAACCAGAAGCCGGTCGACCGTCCTGAATCGGCTGGCTTGCTTGGGCGCCCACTGTCTGAGACGGCAGGGGATGTGTGGTCGGGTGCGCGGGGCGAGATTGGTGTGGACTCTGGTGCGGAGTCGGCCTGAATTCCTTGTCCTCTGATGTCCCCCGGAGTACCGTATTGTCCGCTCGTGTCCCCGATCGAACGGCGATAGGGGCTGAGTACGGCGTGTTGGCCTGTTACGCGGGGTATCTATAGGGTTCGATTCCCCCCGCCTCCAATCACTAACTGCTTATCGCAACTGAAGTTGCGCCGCAGAAAGAAGGCGCGACCAGTCAGTGCCCAGTGACACGCTCACGGCCGGACCTCTTTCTGCGGCAGCAACGCGTCATCGATTCCGCTATCGAATTTGGCATACTCAGAGGTTTTCCGCGGCAAGCGCCGCTCGGGGGAGGACGAGCGCGCGGAGGCGGCCGAGTATGAGCCGCAGCACGTCCATCGAGATGTCTCAGTTCGGGTCGCGTGAGGGTAAATCGTCGCGGGTCGGCCCGGACAAGGCGAAGCGCGTAAGTCCTTGAGTATCAACGGGGACGGAATGGACGGGAGGCACAACCGGTCAACGAGCTCTTGCGGCGCGTTTGCGGTCGGTCTCGAGCAGGTGGCGTTTGCGCAGGCGCAGGGCGTCGGGCGTAACCTCGACCAGCTCGTCGTCTTCGATGAACTCCAACGCGATCTCGAGCGTGATCTCGCGCGGCGTCTTGAGCACCACCGTCTTGTCCGCACTAGCGGCGCGGATGTTGGTCATCTTCTTGCCGCGGCACACGTTGACCACGATGTCGCCTTCGCGACAGTGCTCGCCGACGATTTGGCCTTTGTAGACCGGCTGACCGGGCGAGACAAACATCACGCCGCGATCGGCGAGGTTGTCGAGGGCATAGGCGGTAACCTGGCCGGCTTCGCTGGCGATCAGCACGCCGTTCGTGCGGCGCGGAATGCCGCCGCGAAAGAACTCGTAGTCGTAGAAGTTGTGGTGCATGATGATGGTGCCCTGCGTTGCCGTCATCAGGCGATTGCGCAGGCCGATCAGACCGCGCGTCGGAATCGTGAACTCCACGTGTGAATGACCCTCGCGCGTCTCCATCTTGTTGCAGATCGCTCGGCGGGCGCCCATGAGTTCCATGACGGGACCGACATGCATGGTCGGCACGTCGACGATGCACGTCTCGATCGGCTCGGTCTCCCTGCCGTCGAGCTGGCGGAAAATGACCTTCGGCTTGCCCACGGCGAGTTCGTGTCCTTCGCGGCGCATGTTTTCGATCAGCACAGAAAGGTGCAGCACGCCGCGGCCGGAGACGTGAAACTCTTCCGGCGTGGGGCCGGGCTCGACGCGCAGCGCGACGTTGCGTTGCAGCTCCTTGTCGAGCCGCTCGCGGAGATGGCCGCTGGTCAGGAACTTGCCGCAGCGGCCGGTGAACGGCGAGTCGTTGATGCGAAAAGTCATGTGCAGCGTGGGTTCATCGATGCGGACGAGCGGCAGCGGCCTGGGATCATCCGGGTCGGCGATGGTGTTGCCGATATCGACCGAGTCCAGCCCAACGACCGCGCAGATGTCGCCCGCGACGACCTGATCGACCTTCCGGCGGCCGAGCCCGTCAAACACGTGAAGTTCGCCGACTTTCTCGCGCGCCTGGGTGCCGTCGCGACGGATCACAGTGACGTTGCGGGCGGCGTGGATCGTGCCGGCGAAGACGCGACCAATGCCGATGCGACCGACGTAGTCGCTGTAGTCGAGAGTGGCAATGAGCATTTGCAGCGGGGCCGCGGGATCAACCTCCGGCGCCGGTACGTGTTCGAGAATCGTGTCGAACAGGACGAAGATGTTGCCGGGGCGCCCCGCCGGATCGAGCGCGGCGTAGCCCTCCGTCGCAGAGGCGTAGACCGTCGGGAATTCGAGCGCGTCCCCGTCGGCGCCGAGTTCGATGAACAGGTCGAGGACCTCATCCTGAACGTCGGCGGGCCGCGCGTCGGGCCGATCGGTCTTGTTGATGACCACAATCGGGCGCAAGCCGAACTCGAAGGCCTTGCGCAGCACGAACGTCGTCTGCGGCATGGGCCCTTCGAACGCATCGACCAGCAGCAGGCAGCCGTCAGCCATCTTGAGAACGCGTTCCACCTCGCCGCCGAAGTCGGCATGGCCGGGCGTGTCGATCAGGTTGATCTTGGTGTCCTTGTAGCGAATCGCGATGTTCTTGGAGAGGATGGTAATGCCGCGCTCGCGCTCGAGGTCGCTGGAGTCGAGGATGCGCTCACCCTTGAGCTGCTCCTCGCGAAACTGCCCGCACTGGCGCAGCATCTGGTCCACCAGCGTGGTCTTGCCATGATCCACGTGCGCGATGATGGCGACATTACGAACAGTCTTGTTGATCACGTTCTCTCGTTCCTACGCAAACGGCCGGTGCTTCTGCATCCGGCGCACGTAACCCAGGCACGGAAGCGGCGTTACGCCTCTCAATTCACAGCGACGCACCCCACGACGTGAAGGCGGGCGATGGGATTCGAACCCACGACGTCCGGCTTGGGAAGTACGGACTCCCGAGTCACCGAGACCGGCAGAAGTCCTGCTATGTCAGCATCTTAGTCGGAATCGCCTGATTCGCAAACTGTCGCGTTTCATCGCATTCTGACGCATCTTGACGCGGTATTCCGAGCGCAAAACGGTAGCCAAAACGCTACGAATGCGGCTAGGCTGCGAAGCGCACGCCATCGATCTGAACCCGGTCGCCCACCTTATCGAGCTATGCGCTCTGGTGTACCCGCAGAAGTACGGTCAGTCGGAGCATCGAGGACCGGCGGTGGGTGCTGATGGCTTTCTGCCACCGCATCGTGGCCGACGCCGAGACCAAGGAGATCGTGGTCGAGACGGACCTGACCGGATTGGCGCAGAACAAGACCCTGCCAGGGGTACTGGCAGGGTTGCCGGATTTGAACTCCCCGACAAGGACTCGAACCTTGAACCTAGCGGTTAACAGCCGCTCG
>CAZDTB010000204.1:7039-8066 GCA_964508075.1 uncultured Planctomycetales bacterium | reverse complement strand
GGGAACTCGATCCGGTACGTGTCGTTCGGGTCGCCGGTGTGCTCATGCGTCAGCACACCGAGTATGCTGTCGTTGGCGGAAAACGTGTAACTGCCCGAATTCGCGAAAGTGAAGGTTTCGTGGGCGCTCGCTCGCCAGGTGACGTCGCTGTCATTCGGGTCGTTCGGGTCGTCCAGCGACAGGTTGGTCAAGTGCCGGTGGAACCAGTTCTGGCCCTGGACCGTATCCCCCGAGCCCGTACTACGCTGGTCATATGTCCGGACGTGCCGCCAGCCCACGATGGCACTGCCATCCGACAAAATCCGCAAGTCAGCCCGGGTCGCCAGCACCGAGCCTTCGTCCGGATCGATGAATGGCGGTGGCACTGGCAAACCGCCGACGGGCGATGAGTGACTACCACCGGAATGGTGGGACGACGAGCCAGGGAATTCAGCGATTCGCTGAGGACAATTCGGGTCATTCGGGTCGCAGGGCCGGAACTCGCAAGGCTCATCGTCGATGTCATCAAGCTGGCCGTCGCCGGGCCCGCCAGGATCAGGTGGTGGGGGCGGCGGTGGAGTCAACTGCCCGCCTGGCTCGCTTCCCGCCAACACCAACGCCGTGATGCCACTTATCAGAGCGATCAGAATGGTTCCACGCATCGACATGATTCATCTCCTGTTCAGAGGGTTTGTGTTTTTGATCTTAATCAACTGCTCACCGGCCCATCTTCGCCAGGCCGGTTCGTCGTCTTGCGCGGCGACAGTCTGCAGCCAGGCGTGGGTCTCTGGCGTGTGCTTGTCCTGTCGCACGTGCACCCGCGCCAGGTGGCCGATGATCTCGATGTCGTCCGGCGAAAGCCTCAACGCCGCCCGCAGGTGCTCCTCGGCCTCGCCATAGCGGCCCACGAGCTCGTACAAAATGCCGAGGTTGGCACGCGGCTGGCTGGCTTTGGGCATCAGCCGGCAGGCATGTCTGAGCTCGATGCCGGCTTCGTAGAAGTGATGTTGCTGCATAAGGGTAACCCCCAGGTTGCAGTGGGCTGGCC
>CAZDTB010000204.1:0-7029 GCA_964508075.1 uncultured Planctomycetales bacterium | reverse complement strand
GTAGTGGTCGGCCTGCAGCGCCTGGCGAAACACCTCCTCCGCCTCGGCGTATTGGCCATCCTCAACCAGCGCCAGCCCTTGCTCGTTGAACTGGTCGGCCAGCAGCCGATCACGCTGCACACTCCACGACGGTGCGGCGCGCCGCGCGCAACCGATCACACTCGTGAGCAGGACGACGCTGCACGCCAACCGGCAGCGCTTCCGCACGATCACGCGTGTCCCCTGATGATGTTGTATTGTGGTGCAGGTTTATCGTGCCTTGGTGCACCACTTCCTGGGTGAAGTATGCAACATCCCGCTAGGAAGGCAAATGTCCACGATTTTTTCGGACCACACGATGTAAGGTGAACGCCTTACATTGCAGCAGTCCCCAGCCAGTAGGGACACTGTCCTAACACGTTGCAGTACCCGCCACTTGCATCGCACCTGGAGTCGGCTGCTATCGCCAACAGAAAGCCCTCAAGAAAACTTCACCTAGAAAACCGACACCCCGCCCAGTTTGCATTTAGTGCCCGGCGCTGCTATTCATTCCTTGGGTAACGCTGCGATCGAGCGATTAGGTGAATGCACCAAGAACACGATACCCACGCCACCCGGTCGCTGTGATCCAATCCTGGGAGGCACTTCATGGCTACGATCCGACGAAACGCTAAATGGTTGAGCGCTGCGGCGCTACTGCTCTTGGGAGTTCTGGGAGGCTGGTGGCTGCTCTCGTGGCACGCGCCGCGTGCTCTGGCGAGCGAAACGTACACGCCCCTTGACGCGGTGACCGCCGCCCAGATCGATCGGCTGCGCCAGGAGGTCGGTGTAACGGATGACGTACTGGCGGCCATCAACCCCAGCGATGAGCAGGCCGCGACCATCCTGGCCGCGGTGCGGAGCTGGTACGAAGCCAATTCCGAAAACCTGCTCGCCCGGCGTACGGCCTTGGCCGACCAGCAGGCCCTGGTGCGGCACTGGGCCTCGGAGATTCGGCTGGGAGAAGACGCGGCCGACGAACTGGCGGCGGCCAGGACGCAGCTGGCCCAACTGACCGAGAGCTACGAAAGCTACATCGCCGGTGTCCGTGAGTCACTGGGGCAGCAGTTCTCAAATGAGCAACTCGCCCTGCTTGACCAGATGTGTTCACAGCCGGAAGTGCCCATGCCGTTCCGGGTCCTCGATCTCACGGAGTCGCAACGGAACGCCTTGGCCGAGGCCCAGACGACCTACCGCAAACGGCTGGCCGTCGCCCGTGAGCCCCAGCAGCAGGCCCAGCTCCGGGCGGCTTACGAGCAGGCGCTCGCTAACGTCCTGGGACCAGCCAACCTGCAGCAGCTGGCCTCGTTGAGCGGGTACCTCGGCTCTTCGTCCGAGCGGGTGGTCGCCGCAATCGAACTCGTCCTGCCGGTTGAAGACGAGGGCTAGGACAGCGTACAGCGGTGTGACGGTTCACCGCTGTGCGTCAAGACAAAACCGCAGCCCGCAGGGGGGGACCCGCGGGCTGCAGCGGAGTGACGCCGGCCGAGACCGGCGTCGCACCAAAACACGATAACTAATACGTAAGACAAGATTGGGAGAAAAGCAAACCAGAACTTGCCGATTCTGGGCATTCAGCGGTGTTTTCGTGCGCTTCGGAGCGCTCTTATCGACGGGGCTGACGGCCTGCGTCTGTCTTGCTGATCCGCCCGCCAGCGGCGCACAGGGAGTATACGTCGGCCAGGCCGCCATCGATTTCGGCATTCTGGGTAAGCACGAGCAGCGCGAAAGAACCCTCCACGTCTGCAATGGCACAGAGCAACCGGTACGGATGCTCGGAACCGATTCAGACTGCACGTGCCTGAACTCCGAGGTCGAGCTTCATGCTCTGCCGCCCAGCGGCATCACCACTTGGCAAATCAGGCTAATCAGCTGCGACTACACCAGCGAAACCCGCCGCCACGTCTGGCTGAGAACGAGCTGTCCCGAGGCCAAGGTCATCAAGGTCGCGGTCCGGTACCGCGTGGTGCCGGAGCTGTTTGCCGAGCCGGGGTATGTTGCACTGGGGCTGCTGCCGGTCGACTCAGCGGATTGGATCGAGGCGGTTGTCCAAGTCCGCACGACATCCAAAGAAACGTTCTGCTTGCTCGGGGCTTGGTCGAACGACCCAATGGTCGACGCGATTGTCGAGCAGGAGCGGGTTACGCGGGATAGCCCGGGCTGCGTACGCGTCCAGGTCTACCCGCCCCTACCGGAGGGACGCCGTCAGCCGACGGTGTGGGTTGCGACCGACTCGGCGGAAGTCCCCGAGATGCGCATCCCACTGATGGGCGAATCGATCGCCGGCCTGCGTTGTGACCGCCGCGAGATCGTCTTCGGCGACGTCATCTTTGGGGAGGCTCAGACTCGAGCGGTAACGCTGTCTCACAGTGCTAGAGTGCGTATCGGCGAGATCCGCAAGTCGAACGAAGGCCTCGAAATAACAGAGATCAAGCGGTCACCCGGTCAGGTTGTCATCGCGCTGAAGACCAAGCTACGTCTCCGGCTTGGCAACTTCCGCGGGTATCTGACTGTGGCCTTCAATGACGGCCGCTCGCGCAAGGTCAAGCTCCCGTATCGCGGCAACGTGATCGAAGGCAAGCCGGCTACTGAAGCGGGCCTGCGCCACGGACCCAGAGCCGACACCGAAGCGGCCAGGATCGCCAGCAAATCGCGCGAGGAGTGAACGGTTGTGGCGATTTACTTTGCACTGCTGCTAATGTACCCGCAACACACGGCTGCGGCAGAGCAGGTACGCCTGGACTTTCCCGAGAACGTGGAACTCAAGGTCGTCGTTGATTATGTGGCGGCCACGCTGAGCTTGAACGTCATATACGACGAGACGCAGTTGAACAAGCGCATCGCGCTGCGCGTCTCGGAACCGATACCGAAAGACTCGTTGCTGGGCTTGCTCCGGACGCTGCTGCGCAGCCGCGGGTTGGCGCTGGTGGAGGCGGAAGAGCCGGGATGGCTGCGGATCATCCAGGCCGAACGCGCCCAGTCTGAGGCGGGCCCCCTGCAACGATCGCTGCCCCCGGAAGCCGAGCAAGCGGGTGTGCTGACCTACGTATTGCCGGTCCAATACGCCGAGCTGGAGCGAATCAAGACGGCGGTGACGCCGTACTTGTCGAAGCCCGGCGGCTCGCTGCTGGCGGTACCCGAGAGTCGGCTGCTGCTGATCACCGACTATGCCCGCAACATCCAACGCGTCGCCGAACTGGCCCAGTTGATCGACGTCGAAACGCCCTCGGTCGTGATCGAGACGATTCCGGTGCGTCACCAGGACCCGGCCGAGCTGGCGTCGCTGGTCGGCCAGTTGCTCGCAGAACAAGCGCGGTTCGCGCCGTCGACAGAGACGCAGTTGCAGGCGAGCCTCCAGCCGGATCCGGTCTCCGGCGGCCTGATCGCTTTGGGATTGCCCCAGCAGATCGAACGCGCCCGGCAACTGCTCGAGCGTTTCGACGTGCCGTTACAGCACCGCACGCGGGTGTACCGCCCGCGGTTCGTCACGGCGTCGCGTTTGCGGACGCTGGCCGAGCAGCTGATCGGTGGTCTGGGACTGCGAATCGTGGCCGACGACGCCAGCAACACGCTGGTCGTCACGGCGCGGCCGGAGGAGCACGCCCGTGTAGCCGAGCTGTTGGAGCAGTTTGACACCGCTCCGATGGCCTCCGCCACGCCGCTGCGCTTCTACAAGCTGCTCAACCGTAGGGCGGACGACGTTTT
The DNA here is from genome assembly GCA_964508075.1 of uncultured Planctomycetales bacterium. Taxonomy (GTDB): domain Bacteria; phylum Planctomycetota; class Phycisphaerae; order UBA1845; family Fen-1342; genus JALSRY01. The sequence goes on along the minus strand of CAZDTB010000204.1, from coordinate 3,306 downwards.
TGCGACGCTGGGTGGCCTGTTGGGCGGCAGAATGGCAGATACCGGCGAGGATGAAACGCTCGGCGACGAGTCGTTGCCGGTGCCGGGCCCAAACCGACCCCCCGGCGCGCCGGCCGCGATCCAGATCCCGCCGCGCCCGCCGGCGATGCGCGAGTCAACCACGGCCGACGAGGCTCGAGGCGAAGCAGTATCGATTCAGGGGGAAGGCTTCTCGATTTCGCTGGACGAGCACACCAACTCGATCATCGTGATCGCCACACCGGAGTTGCACCAGCAGATCGAGCAACTTATCGCCGAACTGGACAAACGCCGGCCACAGGTGCTGGTCGAAGTGACGTTGGTGTCCGTCACGGTCGACGACAGCCTGAACCTCGGCGTTGAGCTCAACGCGATCGAGCTGGGCGATCCCTGGAATTATCTGCTGTTCACCTCGTTCGGGCTGTCGACCTACACGCCGTCCACTGGGCAGCGGAGGCTGAACGTCGCACCGGGCGGCACGGGCGTGCTGCTGGCTCCGGACGAGGTACCGATCATCCTGCAAGCCCTGCAAACGCGCGGCAGTACACGCGTCTACGCCGCGCCGCGCATTCTCGTGGACGACAACGCCATGGGCCGGATCGAAAGCGTTTCCGAGTCGCCGTTCACGAGCGTTAACGCTTCGGACACGGTGGCGACCACGTCGTTCGCCGGGTTTGCGAAGGCCGGCACGCAGCTCTCGATCGAGCCGCACATCGCCGAGGGCGACCACGTGGAGATCAACTACAATTTGACCGTCAGCTCGTTCACCGGCGCTGGCTCGGGCACCACGCCGCCGCCACGCAGCTCGGACACGATCAGCAGCACGATCCGCGTGCCGGACGGGCACACCGTGGTGGTCGGCGGCCTGCTCACCGAGACGCTGGGCGAGGCCGCGTCGCAGGTCCCGTTGCTCGGCGACATCCCGGGCATCGGCTGGCTGTTCGGCAGCCGCACGCGGAGCCAGAGCAAGGTTCGGCTGTACGCCTTCATTCGACCGACGATTCTGCGCGACGACGGTTTCGAGGACCTCAGGTACATCAGCCAGGACGATTTGAAGGCAGCGGGCGTGGACGACGGCTTCCCGCCGGATCGTTTTCAGTACATGCGGTGAGCGCCCGGATCGCGAGGCGGTCTATTGGCTGGGGACGAGTTACAGGAAGGCCAGCGCATGGTGGGCGTGAAGCGTATCGAAGAGTTGCTGCGAGAGTATGCCAAGCACCTGCCAGAGGAGCGCTTGTTCTCCGAAGAGGTGCCCCGGCAGCTTCGAGACCGGCTGAGACCGAGTTCCGCAGCTAAGCTGGACGACGGCGAGCTGCAAGGGCCGGACTGCGAGACACGACCTAGCGGGAAGGAGCATTCGTCCTAGCGCACGGAGGAACGGAATGGCACGACATCGACATTCGCTCAGCAAGGCTACGCGACCAGCAAGCAGCCAGCCGAACAAGCGAAGTGCAGGGCCGGCAGCACGGACCGTCGGCCGACGACGGGACTTCCGAAGCGCGACAGCCAGATTGACGGTCATTGTCGCTTGCGCCGCAAGTGCTCTGGCAGGCGTTGCGGCGCTGAGCTTGTTCGCGGGAGACGACTTATCCGGCTCGTCCGGAGATGCCGGAGTGATGGTTCCTCTCGGCGGTGGGCTCCTGCCACATCCCAGGCATGTGTTCCGGCCTAAGTCGTTGCGCGAGCTGTTGGATGCCGCGCCGGAGCGGCTCGCGACGTGCGACATCGCCCGAGTGAACATGCTGTGTGCGGAAGGGCTCCCAGGGGCGAAGAACCTCGACATTGAGACGCGGCTTGCCACGCTGGATGCCTGGGCGGAGCGGGTGAGGTTTGAGACTGAGCGGCACTTGTATCGCGCCCACGATCCTCGGTGGGCCGAGCGTTACCATCATTCCGAAAGCTATCTGCGGGCGGGATTCCTGTGTCAGGTGCTCCAGGAAGACTGTGGAGCCCGCTACAACCCCGCTCGCATTCGCGACCCCGATTTCACCGACTGCCGTGACCTGTTCATCCACGGACTCATCGACTCGGACAACGGGGGAACGTGCGTCTCGATGCCCGTGCTGTACGTGGCGGTCGGTCGGCGGCTGGGCTACCCGCTCAGGCTCGTCGTGGCCAAGCGGCACATTTTTTGCCGTTGGAACGGCGATCGCGAACGCTTCAACATGGAGTCGACTGGCCCGGGTTTCGACAGCTTCGACGACGAGTACTACCGCAAATGGCCGGGGCCGATCAGTGATGAGGAAGTTGCCCGCGGCGAGTATCTCAAGTCGCTGACGCCAAGCGAGGGACTGTCTGTGTTTCTCGCCAGCCGGGGCCACTGCCTGTTCGACACCGGCCGTCTGCGTGAGGCCCACGATGCGTACGCTGGGGCCTGCCGGCTGATGCCGCAGTCGTGTGACAACCGGGGTTTCCTAGCGGATGTGGAAGCGCGGCTCGCGACCGAGCGCGGGCAAGGGGCTATGAACGTTACGGGACAACAATGGCTGGGCAGTGGAACTCGGCCGTGAAGCGATTTCATGTATCATGTCTTGGGATAAGGAGATGGGCATGCAATGCAGAATCGGTAGGATGACCCCGCTATGTGTGATGTTGGTCGTGCTGTCGGCCGACGCTGCGTCAGGCGAAATGATGTCGCGCTTGCAGCGGTTCGCGCAGCGTGACCCGCTGGCCGTTAGGTAGCGGGCGCCGAGCGGATATCATGACGCCATGGACCTCTATGCGTATGTCGGTTCGAATCCGGTCGTACGTGTTGATCCCACGGGGAGAATGGCTTCCTTGGGCTGGAACGTACTCCCGCTCCTTGCATGCTGCAGGTGCGACACATACGAGGAGCAGAGGTGTGAATCGTCGGATACGTCGTGCGAGCCGAACGTTTGGACGGTGGAAGTGCCATGCTGCAACCCGCCCCCCGAGAGCGGATCATGCACGGTCACGAGCTACTGAAACCCTGGGTATGTTTGCGGATGGTTCATCTGCATAGAGTGTTGGCGGCTGAATGTGCCGTGGTGCTCTGGGGTTACTTGTCCTGAAACCACATGCACTCTGGTTGAGGTGGAGTTCGAGGACCCAGACGGATACTTTCAACGATATGAATGCGAGGGTTGTGGTGTCTTGATAGAAGACCACCTTGTCGGTGACGAGACGGTTCCTGAGGGTGAACCTCCTCCTCTTGAGGGAGGATGTCTGGGTTGAACAGACGGCGCTGGCCGGCTGTTGGACTTGTTACAGAGGCGCCTGCGCGAGTGCGTTCAAGCATCCGTTCGCTCGCCGGTTGGCGGTCTGGTC
>CAZDTB010000203.1:0-8073 GCA_964508075.1 uncultured Planctomycetales bacterium | reverse complement strand
ATCCCGGCCTGCACGGTACGTTCGACCTGGTCTGCTACAGTGCCGACGGCGTAGAGGGCGGTTCCGGGGCCGACGCGGATCTGAACAGCTGGGAAATGAAATGAGGGCACGGGCACCAAGACACCCCTCGACAGCGCTCAGGGCAAGCTCCGGCGCGAAGGCACGAGCGGAGAGGTTCGCTCGCCCGGCATTTACCCTCGTCGAACTGCTCGTGGTCGTCGTGCTGGTCGGGCTGGCGGCCTCCGTCGTCACGGTGCAATTGCGCGGATCCACCGACCGCGCCCGGCTGCGGGCGGCGACGCTGCGGATCGAGCAGACGCTCCGACTGGCGCGTCATCGCGCCATGACTCATCATGAATCGCTCTGGCTGGTGTTCCGGCTCGACAGCGATCGTTACTGCCTGGCGTTTGCCGAGCAAGGGAAAGACGGTTCGAATGCCTGGCACACGCTGGACAACGTTAGTGTCAGACGCGCGGCTGTTCAGGGACAGGAGGCCTCCGCGTCCGGGCAGGAGGAGTTCGCGATCCGCATCACGCCCACCGGTGCGTCGTTGCCTTGGGCCTTGGAATTGTGGACCAGCAGCGCCCGCCGCGTGGTGTGGACCGACGGGATCAGCGGGCGCCTGGGCTTTGTCGATGATGTCGGGTTGCACGAGTTGCGGTGGGAAGACTCTATGGAGCGAGCCGAATGAACCGTGTGCGTTCCTTCCTGCTCCTGGAAGTCGTAGCCGCACTGGCGCTGTTGGCCGGTCTCGGTGTCTGGCTCCTGAAGCTACAGACGGCCGCTGTGAGACAGTATCGCACGGCCCAGGAGATCGCCGAGGCTGCTGCCCAGGTGGAACAACTGGTCTGGACCTGGCGTGAGACCGGCACGCCGGTCACGTTGCCTGCCACGGGGCAATTCAGCGACCGGCTGCACTGGCGGCGCGAAGTCCAGCCCGTGCGCATCGCAGCCGGCGTGATCCCGACCCGGGTGACGCTGATCGTGACCCGACACGAACCGCACGGCGAGCCACGTGAAATCTACCGTGTTGACTGGTTAGTACCGAAAGTGACCGGGCGACGAGGGCAATGAGGAAGCTGCTATCCAGAACGACGATTCGTCCGCCACGACACCCCCTTCGCCGCTTCGTCGCCGCGTCGCCTCGTGGCTCCTTCGGTGCCTTCACGTTGGTCGAAGTTGTCATCGCGCTCACTCTGGGCGTCACGTTGCTCGTCGCGGTACAGGGGCTGATCGTCGGCGCGTACCGCACGTCGGACGAGGTTGAACGCCGCGCAGCAGACAACGCAGCACACGCGCTGCCGTTTGAACTGCTGCGTCTGGATCTCGAGAACCGCCCCGCCGGCGGCGGACTGATGCTTGCCGACAACGCACTGCGGCTGACGACGCTCAACACGCTCCAATCGTCTCGCTTGGCCGCTCGTCACGCGGTGAAGGTCCAATACACTGTCGAGCCGTCGAACGATGGGTTGCACCGTCTCACGCGCCGCGAGGGCCAGCTCGGCCAGCGCGGCCAGAGGCACCCTGGTGTGATCCTGGCAGACGGGATCTCGGAGGTCACGCTTGCCGTCTTTGACGGCCGGGAGTGGCGCGACCGTTGGCCGCCACAGATTACCCGGACAGCGTACGCGGTGCGGTTTGAGGTGACTTGGCCGGACGGCGAGCAAGAACAACTGATCATACCGCTCGCCCCCCTGGCCTGGAGCCGGCACGATGGATGAGGGCCCGTACGAACGAGGACCCGAAACACGACCGACGCCGCGGCGTCACAGCGGACATTCTGAGCTGCGCGGCGTCCACCGTCCGATCGCGGTACGGCGAGCCATGATGCTTTTGCTGGTCCTGATGACGTTGATGCTGGCGGTCGCCGTCATCACGCCGTTGGCGACGCTGAGTGGAGTCGAAGCGGTGACGACGGCCCACCACGCAGCGACGTTGCGTCATCGGCTGGCCGCCGAGTCGCTGATCGCCACGTTGCCGGAACTGCTCCAGTATGACCGGCGGCTGAAGCGTGATCTGGATCGATTCAACCGAGCGGACGTGGCAATCGTTGTGGGAGAAGTCCGCGTGACGGCGCTGCTCCAGGACGACACCGCCAAACTCCCGCTGCCGCTAGTCTTCGAGACGGGCGGTCCACACCGCGCAGAGCAAGCACTGATGTCACTGCAGGTCGGCGGTGCCCTGCCGGCGCTCGAACTCATGCCGGTCCTCGGCGGGGCCAACCTGGACGATCGGCCATCACTGTGTTGGAACGGCTGCCTGGACGACTTATTTACGGCGCCCACTGACGCGGCCCTCTTCGGCACAACCCGGACAACTCGCGCCTGGGCACAGTACGTCACGCCTTTGGGAAGCGCCGTGCACGTTGATCGGACCAACGCAGCCGTGCTCGAAGCACTCTTGTGCGACCTCCAGCCCGGCCTCGGACAGCGCCTGGCGGCGGCCCGCGAAACCCGATTTGACCAGACCAGTATCGACGAGCTGCTCGCGGCGTTGGAGCTGCCGGAGAAGGTTGCCCGCGAAGCGAACCGGCGGCTGACGCGTGACACGCAACGATACAGCTTGCTGATTCGGACCGAGATCGGAAACGACATGCACCAGCGATACGTCATCTGTACCGCGGCATCCCGGCCGCGGGTGTTAGTTGATTGGGAGGTCGCGCCGTGAACGCCGCCCGACTGCGCTTGTTTGACCGCATTGCGGCCTCGATTTCGCCCGGAATTCTGCTGGTCGCGCTGGGATCCGTCGCGTACCTCTGTCTGCCGGCCGATCCGTGGACGGCGCCGGCAGTCAACCTCGAACCCGGCCAGGACGCCGTTTCACAGAAGCACCGGACGCTCGAGCTATCCGATTTGGCGGCGATCTGGCAGCGCGATCTACGCCAACCCGTCGTTGATCCGCCCGCCGAGAAGCCTCAGCAACGGAAGAAAGTGGAGCGGCTGGCCATCCAACTGCTTGGAACAGCCGTCGAAGCCGACCAGCAGTACGGCATCTTCCGGCTCTCCAACAATCGAACGGTGGTAAGAGCGGTTGGCGAGGAGGTGGAGGGATTTGAAGTCATCCAGATCAGTCGTGGACGGGCTCGGCTGCGCAACGGCCAGCGCGAGTGCAAGCTGACCGTGCCTTGGCTGGAGCGGATCGCTGCCGGCGGGACGGAGCAGGATGATGGCTGAGCGACTGACGATCCAGGTCACCGACCGGCAAGTCCGCATTTCAAACGGCGATCGGTCCGCGCCCTCAGCCGAAATGTGTACGTTGCCCGGACCTGCCGCCGCGCTCACTCCGGCTGAACTGGCCGAAGTGGTTCTGGACGCCATGAAGGTCACGGCAGCGGGCCTGGTCCGCACAACACTGGTCCTGCCGTCGTCGTGGTGCTATGTGCACCGCCTCAGCGTCCCGCGGCGCCGGCCGTCGCGCACGACGTTGGCATACGCGCTGGAAGAGTACCTTCCGGTAGAGGTCGAGCACCTGACTTGTGATTTTCTGCGGTGTGCCAACGGCGCCGTGATCGGCGTGGCGATCGAGACCGAGCGGCTACGCGAATTGCTCGCCACGTTGTCCGACAGCAGTGTCCATGTCGAACGGATCACGGTCGACGTCATCTACGGTGCCCAGTATCGACGGGCGGCATCAAGTCTGCTCTGGTGCGACGCCGAGCACGTCGCACTGCTCACGCTGGACGACGGGCGCGTTACCGACTTGCGTGTCGTTCGCCTGGCTCCGGATTTGGACGCGGGGCAGTGGTGTGAGCGAATCTACGGCCATCTAGACAGCGAGGACACCCCCGTCGAGCCGACGCGACTGCTCATCGCCGGCTGTGCTGATGATGATCGTCTCAATGCTCTGTCAGCACGGCTCAACACGACTCCTGCTGATGAGGTGGACAGTACGCCAACACGCCCAAGCGTCGCGCAGGGCTTTGATCTCGCGCGTGACGCACTGGCGCCTGCCAACCGAGCAGTCGATCGACTGCGGGCCTGGCGGCGGGTCGCCGCAGCGAGTCTGCTCGCCTTGCTCGCGCTCTGCGTGGGCCTTGCTGTGCACCAGAGTCAACTGAGACAACAGCTTCATGCGATTACCGACTGGGAACGTGCGTGTTTTCGTGAGCTGTTTCCCGGACAATCCGTTCCCGCCGGTGTCGCCCTGCGCGTGGCCTCCGAACGTCGCCGGCTCGAAGGGCTCATACTCTCTGATTCTCCCACCGCAAGCGCCCGGCATGACGCGCTCGGCGTGTTGCACAGCATTGTTGCTGCCCTGCCCGATGATCTGCGGCTCGATCTCCGGGAACTGCGCTTCGAAGGCCGCGACGTCACCATCCGCGGTGCCGCACGCGACCACCGGCAGGCCGAACGCCTGACGCAAACGATCGACGCGCTGGAGTTCCTGCAATGTGCCGCCCCACGCACCGACCGCCAGCGCGAGGGCGGCGTACAGTTCTTTGCCCACGCGCGATTTGTTGAAGATGTTGACCCTGACAGAAGGGCGAAGCCGTGAGTCCAGACAGCAGCCATCATGACGACAACTCGGAGACCACTCGGCTTCTGCGCCGGCAGACGCTGTTGCTGTCGGTCGCATCTGTGGTGGCGGCCTTCTTGTGTCTGCTACTCTGGCACTCGACGAGCGCGCTGGCCGGCGAACTGGATACGCGTGAAGCCCGTGCCGGCCAGCTCGCTGCCGACGCACAAGCCATCGCCGCCCAGCGCCAGCGCCCGCAAGAGGTCTCCGAGACCGGCCTGCTCCGCTCCGACCTGCTCGACCGCGTCAACCGTGCCATGCAAACCGCCGGGCTCAGTCCGGAGACGCTCATCAGCACACTACCCCAACCCCCACGCAGCCACCCTGGCTCCGATCAGGCCGAAGTCGTCAACCGCTTGCTCTTCGAAAACGTACCGCTTGACCGCCTGGTCCGCTTCTGTCACGCACTGACTATCGAGAACGCCGAGCTGCACATCGCTGCCATTCAGCTCCGCGCCGGAAAGGACCGACACACCTGGAGTGCGGACGTCAGCGTATCCTACTGGGTCGTGAGTCCGCTGCGCACGCCGTGAGCGCCGCACCGCCCATGCCAGACACCGTGAGTCTGTGCACTCCTCCGACGCGGTAGCAGGTGGCAACCCTCTGTACCTGTGCCGCAACGAACGGGGTTGCGCCCCGCAGAAGTGCCGTCCACTACGCCTCATCGCGGCAGAGGAATTGGCCCCCCCCCCCCCCCGTGAATCCGGCCCGGAACGACTTTCGGGCGTGCAACCTGGGAGTTGTCGGAGTCGCTATGAGTCTCCACGCCCGTGTGGGACCGGGTCCGCCCTTGCCAGGCCGTCCGGCGGCTTGGCTCTGGTGGCGGTCGGTGGAAGCCGGGGCTGGGGACGGGCTGTCGCGGGTGGATTCTGCTTGCGCCTCCCTCCTTTCGCTGTCGCCAATGCGACCTCGGCAGAATGTGGGCGCTGTTACGGTTGCCACCGCTTCTCTAATCGGTGCGCGCCCCGGAATACGCCCGCTATCACTGGTAGCATGCCGGGACCGTGAAACCGCCCCCTCCGTTCCGCCGCTTACCGAGGCGGGGGGGCGGGCTGGCGATGGGCCACCGGCTCGCGTGCAGCGGAGGTAGGTCATGGCGAACAAGCTGAACAAGAACGACCGGGAGCTTCTGGTTTTCCTCGCGGAGTACCGCCTGTTGACGGTCAGCCAGATCGCCGCCCTTTGCGCCGTAGGCAAACCCGCAGCCCGAAATCGGGTGGGCAAGCTCACGAACGCCGAACTGGCAAAGGAACGGACACCGGCAGTCGCCAGCGGTCGGGGACGACCCGAGCGATGGGTGTCGCTCACGGAACGAGGCATCGACTGGCTGCGGACGGACGGAGTCCTCGAGCGCAGCGTGCCCAGCAATGAGGTGGCTGCCGACGGGATTCGCTGCGCGGAGCACTTGCTCGCAATCAACTGGTTTCGAATCCACCTGGTGCACCTTGAGAGGATCGTCCCGCGGCTGAGCGTGACGTTCCTTTCCTCCACGTCTCCATTCCTGGAGCGAGGTCCCGACGGTCAACCTCTCGTCTCTGACAGGGCTCCCGCGGCCGACGCCGGCGGCGAGCCGGTCCCGTTCACGCCCGATGGCGTGTTCACGCTGAGAAACCAAGAGAGCGGCAAGACGCTTCTCTTCTTCCTCGAGGTGGACATGGGAACCGAGACGCTGGCGAGTGCCCGGCGTGGCGCGAAGGATATTCTGACGAAGGTCATCAGCTATCAGCAGTACTTCCGGAGCGGCGGCTACAAGCGTTATCAGGATCTCTGGGATTGTGAGCTGAACGGTTTCCGCCTCCTGTTTCTGGCGCATTCGCCTGCGCGGCTGGCGGCGCTGTGCCGGCTCGTACAAGAGACGCCGCCATCGGACTTCGTCTGGCTCACGGACCGAGACCGCATGTTTACCGATGGCGTGTCGGCCGACATCTGGGCGCGCGGGGGGAAGCTGGGTGCTCCGCTGGAGTCCATTGCTGGCCAGACCATGTCGCGTGTGGCGCCGCTTTTCGGTCGTCAGCGTCAAGAACCTGCCGTGCACTGAACTCATGGCTAGCAAGCGTCGGATCGCCATTGTCCACCAGGAGCATCCACTCCCAACGCATCACCACTTCGCAACATCCCCGGCTTGCGGGCGACGCTGCGCAGAGCGATGACCGTCGTCCAACGGCTCACCGGCTTAGGGGACGTACGACCACCTCCGTCTCCCACGCAGATGCCCCGAGAATCATGCTGTAAATGGCCGAAAATCGTGTCGTATATCCCTCGAAATCGCACCTTAATTCGAGGCCAGCAGGCCGGAAATCGGTGATTTACGCAATGGTCATGACGCGACTAAGTCGTTGCCCGCCTGTGATTTGGGGCGGGTTGCGAAAATCGAATTATATCCTATTTGAACTCTCTCCTGGGGACAGGGTGGGGCAGAAGGCGCCTTGCTGTGGCTTGGGGGTACATTCGGTTCGGGCTGAGGCAGTCCCTTCGGCGGGGCACGCGGGGTGAGTCAGGGCGGCGCTATGGAGGCTGTCGCTCCGGGCCGCGCAAACCCTCTATCGTAAACCTTCCCCGTACGGGTCGGCTCGGCCTGAAGGTTTATCGAAGGGTTCGCTCAAAGGCCCTCCGCTTCGCTGCCGGCGGTTCGCGGGAAAACGGGCGAACCGCCAAGTGCGCGGTTGTCGTCCGGAGGTGTCAACATGAACCGGTACAAGATCCGATCCATCTTGGATTTCATTCGCAGCCAGGGGCGACTGCCTGCTGACGAGCGGGGCGTCATCCTGGATCAGGACGACATCCTGGTGTGGTTCGGCTTGGACAACTTGCTGACCGCCGAGGAGCAACGGCAAGTGAAGCAGGAGTTGTTGGCCATGATCGAGGCCCAGGCCTTCATGGAACGACTTCGGTTGGAACAGCGTTGAGTGGTTCTCCTGATGGGATCATCTCAGCATCGGTCTCCGTCTTTCGCTCCGGGCCACGCAAACCCCTTATCGTAAAGCTCTCCCCTTCGGGTCGGCTTCGCCTAAAGCTTTATCGAGGGGTTCGCTCAGGGGCCCTCCGCTTGTCCATGGGCGGTTCGTTACACAACGGGCGAACCGCCACAAGCGTGGTTTCGCCGGAGGTGAACAAGAATGGAAGCCGAAGACATCAGGGCAGTTTACAGATCGATACGTCCCCCCAAGGAGCGTCGCTTAGAGGAGATTGAGCTCGCCGTAGCCGAGGTCCAAGGAGGCATCTGGGCCAGCTGGTTCAGGTGAGCGTAGTTGTGCATTTGCGCCTCCACCAGGAGCGTTTGGGACCATTAGTCTGATGGGACCGGTGAGAAGCGGTGCTCCGAGCAACGCTCCAGGCCACGCAAACCCCTTATCGTAAAGCTTTCCCCTTCGGGTCGGCCTACGGGCCTAAAGCTTTATCGAGGGGTCCGCTCTGAGGCAAGAATTCGCAATTCCTCGCCAGTCGTCGGGAACCTGGCCGGGTACATTCCAACTCGTACTTCCATTGCTGCGAAGCGTGGGTAATAAGTTCGCACACTCGCGAACATTTTAATTTTAGTCTTCTTGCCGGCCAGAACCC
>CAZDTB010000202.1:0-8111 GCA_964508075.1 uncultured Planctomycetales bacterium | reverse complement strand
CTGTCCCGACTCTGGTCGGACTGGCGCTCAAGCCTGATGATGGTCGAACCCGCCACCGTCACACGCGCGCCGCGTGACGCGACCAGCTATTCCGAACCCCGGTGCCTGCGCGACGAGCCCGTCTCGCAGGCTGGTCATGTCGGCTGCGCTGGGGAAACCCCGCGCCGCCGGCACTCGGCACCGATCCTCGTGTGACCCGTTCGGCCTATCGAGCCAGGAAAAACCTGCAACAGCTCCCCAAACCACGGCGGATGGAATTTTCAGCATGCACAGGATAGCCAGTGCCACACGGATGTTCTGTCGCTTAGGCTTCGGGGTCGGCTGGAGACGGCCGGTACGGGGCCCGGCCGCTACATGTGGCGGTTGTCGTCGTCCGTCCGGAGGCAGCGCTGCAGTTCGCTGGTGCGAGAATCCGTTCTCGCACGCACTCTGGCGGGAATCCGTTCCCGCGAGGTCGCCGGATTGCAATCCTGGGGACGGTGCGTGCGAGATGGGAATCTCGCACGAGCAAAGCAAACACTGGCGGACAAGCCGCCAGTGGCACCCGGCGCGCGGCGGACCAGTGGCACCCGGCGCCCATTGTCCCCATCATGGACGTCGTGGGTGATGACGTTTCGATCACCGCACGCCGGCCGTCCTCTTCGGCGACCGCGGCACCGACACGGGAGATGACAGGGAGAGCGGCTTCAGGGTCGTTTGACGCCGCCGGACTCCGTCGGTCTGGATTCGATGTAGCTGACCACTTCGTGATTCTGGACGCGGCTGGCATGTTCCTTCAGTAAGGCACGCGTTTCAGGAGTGTCGTCATATCTGAGGATAGCGTCAACAAGGGAGTGGGCCTCCGCTGCGCGCCCCGTTCCGGCAAGCGCCTCGAGTAGCTTGCCCCCGCGCGCGACGCGTTCATCCGAACCGCCAAGAATTCGCGCCAACCGAGCTTCCTGCGAGAACGCCCGCAGCGGCTCGAGAGCGGCGAGAACATCCCCATAGCGTCTGCGCTCGACCAGTTGGTCGAGAACGCGATCGAACAGAATGTGGCGGGCTTTGCTTCTGGTCGGCAACTGGTCGTAGAGTGCCAGGTTGCGGGCCTCGTTGCCGAGGCAGCGGTTGAGCTCGGCCAGGTCGCGAGCCAGGTTCGCGCTGTCCTGCTCGCTCCGTAGCGTCTGCTCCATCGCCGCCCGCCGCTCCATCAGGGCTTCGCGGGCAGGCGGGTGTTGCTCGGCAAGGCTTACGAACCCTTTGAGCAGAAGTCGCCGCCGGGCCGCCGCGTACGGGACATTCTCTCGAAGACCCACTTCCAGGCACCAGAGGTACTCCTCGAGGGCCTGGCTGAGCTTTCCGCAACGGGCCTGGGCCTGGGCCAGACGTTCCCGCGCGAAGGGGTCCTCACCCTTGGTTCTCTCGACCGCCTCCCGCACGCGGGCGATCGAGTCCTCCGCACTCAGGTCAGCCGCGAGGGCCTGCATGAGCTGCTCGGCGGAGAGGTTGCCCGTAAGCTGGCACCGTTCGCTGCCATCCGGATTGAGCAGCAGCATCGTCGGATATTTCTCGATCTCGTAGCGCTGCAACTCGGCCGCATTCTGCTGCGATCCCAGCTTTACGGCGACGGTCTCCCGGATCAGCAGATCGATGGCTCGCCAGTCCGCCCAACTCGGCCGTTCCAGATACTGAAACGCCGAACCTCCGGACTCGGTCACAAAGACGAAGACGAGCTTCAGCTCCTCCTGGGCCAGCCGGCACGCTTCCGCGAGCGAGACAGCATGAAAAGGGTTGCCGAAGCCGTGGCCCCGATGCGCCATCGCCGGCGACGAAGCCCAGCCGAATGCCACCAGCACCACCAGCCCGTAGCGGGCCAGGCGTGCCACCTCGCAATATATTGCACGGCGTTCGCCGTTCATGCCGCCTGTCCGCAACGCGTCCGGTCAATCTCCCAGCGCCTCTTCGAGCCGTTGCACGTTGCCGTTCATCACCGTCAGGAAATCCTTGCCGGCCGCGAGCTGTTCGCTATCCAGCCCTTCGCACGGCGAATAGACGATAGACTCGACTCCCAGCTCCGTGCTCATCCGATCGGCAATCTCTTCAGTCGGCTGCGACTCCCATAGCATGTACTTGGCCGGCTGCTCGGCCAGATAGCTATTGATCTCGGCAAACGTCTCATCGTCCGGCATGGTTTCCGGATCCAGGTGATACGTCTTCAAATTCCACGCGTAACGGCGGCCAACGTAGTTGTACGCCGGATGCGAACACAGCAAGACCTGGTCACCCAGCTTCGGGGCGAGCGCCTTGAGCCGGGCGTCGAGTGCGTCGAGGTCTTTGACCAGGGCGGCGTAACCTTGCTCGAGTGCCTCCGCACGATCGGGCAAACGCGCGACCAGCGCGTTCCTGATCTCCCCGGCCTGGATCCGGGCGTTGATCGGATCGAGCCAGGTGTGACCGTCGATCCCCTCGTGGCTGTGCTTGCCCTGCGGCCCGTGCGTATGCGTGACGGCCTCCTTGAGCACGATGAGCTCGTCAGCCAACGGCTTGGCCGTGTCTACGATGCGCGACTCCGGAAGCGTGACTTTCGCCAGCCCCTTCTCGAATGACGCGCCGTTGACCACGATCAGGTCCGCCTGCTGATACGCCGCCACCGTCTGGTCATCCGGCCTCCAGAAGGCCGGGTCGGCGTCAACCGGGCACGGACAGACCACTTGAACGGCGTCGCCGGCAATGCGCTGCGTGAAATACGTGGTGGGGTAGAAGGTCGTGTAGACGACGAGCTTCTGACCGGCCGTCCTGGCCGCCCCACCCGGCGTGCCCGCGGCCGGTTGCCCAGACTCCTTCCGCTCACACCCCCCGACCGCCGCCAGGATCACGCCGGCGCACACCAGCGCTGCCAAGTGCCAGCCACCCAAACCACCCTTGCTTTCGTGTGCTTTTGACATGTCTTTCTCCATTTGCGTCCCAGGCGATCCCTTCGCCTGCTCTTGCCCGGTGATTCCAGCGTCGCCCGCGTGCGTCCCCCGCCCCCCTACAACCAGCGCACCAGATGCGGCGCCGCCAGCACGATCACCACTGACAGCACGGCGGCCGTCCCCAGCCCCAGGGCCACCACAATCACCAACTCCACCGCCTGAAGCCAAAAGACCGTCAACCGACTGCAACCGATCTTGAACATGGTCTCCATCTCGCGCTTGCGGATTCGCTGTGAGAGCAACACCACCAGCACGAGGAACAGAATCGTAGATACCGTGATCAGCGCGAAACTCGCGTCGAAAAACTGCTTGACCCGAAAGACCAGACCCAGCAGCTCGCCCACCACCTCCGTCGGAACCAGCATGCGATGCGTCTCGGAAAGGCTGTAGCGCGCCTTGATCAGCGTGCCCGACTTCTGATCGTGCGGCAGTACAATGATCGCCGACAACGGCATCTCGCCCGGCTCGGCATGCGTGTGGAACGAATCGATGTTCTCCGGCGTGACTTCGTTGTACTCGACGATCGACGCGTTGGTCACCACGTTTTCGTCGGTGCGCTGCAGCAGCACCGACTCGTCCGCGGTCTTCACCACGTCCTGATGGCCGTGCGTGATCCCCTCGATGATCCAGGCGGTCTTGATATCCACGAAGACGGCGTCGTCGTCCGGCGAGTTGCTTTCCGCTAGCACGCCAACGACGTGCATCTTCAGCGGATAGGTCTTGCTGATGTCGTACAGGCTGCGCTGATCGGAAAACAAGTGGTCACCCGGGTCAATCTGCAGCTCGGCCGCGACCTTGGCGCCCAGGACGGCCTGCCCGAGCGTGTGGAGATCCGTGCCGCGCGCCACGCGCAACCCGCGAAACTCGAAGTAGTCCAGCGTCGTCCCGACGATCGGATGCCCGCGCGCCGTGAAGCGCAGGTGCAACGGAATCGGCGTGGCCAACCCGCTCTCCCGGATCGACTCCACCTCCGCCATGCGAATCGCGTCCACCTGGGCGGAACCGAAGTACAACGCCTTCAGCACCAGATCGAAACGGTTGCCCTTCGCGCCGACCACCAGCGGCGTCGCCCGGGCCCGCGCCGTCAGCGAGTCGCCGTATTGCGCGATCAGCAAATGCGCCGACAACGGCAGCACCGCCGTCAGCATCAGACAAACCGTGAGGATGACCGTCTTGACCTTGTGGTACACGACGTAACGCCAGGCCATATACAGAATGCGGCTCACGGCGTGTTCCCCCGCGTGAAGTCCTGCACGTCAACCACGTGGTCGAACGCATCCAGCAAGGCGTAGTTGTGCGTAACCATCAGCAGCGTCATCTGCCGCCGCTCGACCTCGCCCAGCAGGAGCGCCAGCGTCGCCTCGGCGGTCTTCGGGTCGAGGTTCCCGGTCGGCTCGTCGGCGATCACCATGTCGGGCGACGTCGTCAGCGCCCGGCAGATCGCGACACGCTGTCTCTCACCATGGGAGAGCGTCTTCGGATAACGCTTCAGCTTCTCGTGCAAACCCATCGACGCCGCCAGACCCTCGACCGTCCGGTGCACCTGCGGCGTAAGCTCCAGCGTGGCATTCAAGTAGTACGGCAAGAGCATGTTGTCGCGTACCGAGAGATACTCGATCAGCTCGAACTCCTGAAAAACGAAGCCGATCTTGGAGATGCGGAAATCACGGCGCCACGCGTCGCTGCGGCGGGCGAGATCCGTTCCCCCAACCGCGATGGAGCCCGCCCGCGGCGTCAGTATTCCGGCGATCAGACAGACCAGGGTCGTCTTGCCCGAGCCGCTGGGACCGATGAAGGCGACCTTCTGGCCGCGCGCCACTTGCAACGAGGAGATCTCCATGGAGAACGCCCCGTCGCCGTAACCGAATCGCAGGCCCTCGATCGCGATCATGGTTGCCGCGCTCCTGCCGAGGGGTCTTCGTCCTCGACGCCGATACGTCGCTGTTCGAGAACCTCCACGCCGACAATCTTCCATGCATCATCGAGCTGCGCCACGGTGTAGAGCGCTTCATACTCGTTGGTGCGGGAGTGAAAATGCCCCCAATGGGCGACCACGCCGTATACCTGCCAGCGGGCCCGGAGGCGAAACGCGAGGTCGCCGAAGTCCGGCCGAAGCCCGGCTGAGAGCATCTCCGTGTCCAGGATGTCAACCGAATAGACGCGCGCCACCGCTCCGCCCTGATCGCGCATGATCAGACTCTGATACACTTCGTTGTACACCTGATCGAGCAGCTCGCCGGCCACGCTCTGGGCCAGGACGTCGTATACGTCGCTCTCGGTCTTGTAGTCGAAGGCCCGGTAGACGTTCCGTTGCAAGGCCGTGAAGATCTCCGTTGACTCTGGCTCACCGGGAAGCTGAACTGTCTTGCCCCACGGCGCCGCGACCGATACCACCGCTAAGTTATGGAAGCACGCTGCCAGCGCAACCGCGCCCACGGAGCACCACCACGCCGACCGCCGCACCGAGCGTTTCACAGACACCGCACGCAGCCCCAGCAGACCGAACCCCCAAACCACCACGATCCCCAGCGACAACAACGGAATCGGAATCCTGGTCGACTCGACCGCCGTCACTACTGGCTGCACTTGCTGTACGACCGGTTTGGCCGGTGCGTGCCAGACCACTTCCGGCTCTTCCCGTGTGAACACGACCATCCGTCGCTCCGCGTACGCATCGAGCTCCGCCAGCAGAACCGTATCCGACGGACGGCCGGTGGCGGCGCCCAACGGATCGATCGGAAAGAGCTCCCACACGAGCGAGACCCGCTTGGGACGCCCCTTGCAGGGATAGACCGCCAGCAGCGCGATGTCCGGCGCGAAGAGCTCGGGCTGAGCGAAGCCCAGTGCGTCGACCGCCGGCACGAACTCGATTCGCTTGAGAATCGGCTTGACCGGCAGGCCGTCGATCTCCACCGTCTCGAGCCCGCCGAAAAACTCCTCATACGCCCGCCGCATCTCCCCTTCTTGCCCAGGGTCCTGGAAATGGTACTTCTTGTCCTCCGCCGAATACTCGGGGGCATAGCTCCTCAGGGGGATCAAGTGCTTGGCGAAATCGTTGGACAGCAGGATATCGAGGGCCACCTCGGCGTCAGTGATCGAGACCTTAAAACCCAAGTGCTGCCCCGCATGCCCGCGCGCGGCGGCAGGGAACCACAACCCCACGCCGATCGCGGCCAACAGCAGCGAGGTCAGCCTGTTAGATCGCGTGAATCGCATCGCAAACCAAGTCGAAGGTCGGCCGAACGAACTCGGCCACCCGGCGGATCTTTCTCGAATCACGCCCGCCGCGGTGCCGCCGCCTTCTCCGACTTGCGGCCCATGCCGGAAGCCCGTCCGGAATCACTATCGTACACTAGTGCCGCGCGGACCCACAAGCTGGCCGGACATCGCGTGACACTCCTGCTCGTCCAGCGGCCCAGCGGCAACACGCCTCAGCATCCTATGCTCGATTCCCTTGCTGGGCTTTGCCAACCACTGGCGCACGGCCCGTTCACCAGCGCTCTGGCGAGGAGCTACGACCCGCTGGCAGCAACGCGTCACTCCCGAAAACGTCGAGCTAACTCATACAGTGTCTCCGTCGCCCCGCCGTGCGGACCCGCGCGTACCGTCAGACACACTGAGCGTCGTCTTCCCGGAAAGCTCGAGGCGGTTTTCGGCACCAGGCGGAGATTCTGAAGCATGCATGAAGCCGCCTGCCTTCGCGCGCCGACGCCAGCGAATTACGCTTCTCGCGAGGATCGCTGCGTCCTGGCGCCGGCGATCACCGGGGGACAGGTCGGCATCTTTGATATGCGCAGGCCGCTTGAGGCACGGGATTCGGCTTGGCGCGCTAGCCCGATTCAACTCACTTGGCTGGTCAACCTCCGAACCTTCCGACCGCGTCGGATGACGTTTTCGGCGTGCACAGGGGCTTTTCATGAGGCAGAGGTGTTCTCGGTCCGTTCCCCGCGTGCTATCCCAGGCCCGTCGGTCGGATGCCAGATGTCGCTTGATGGCCCGTCAGGTCGCACCTGCACCGATGCGAAAGGGCCGCGATTCGCCAGTGTTACAGGACCTGCCGGCCACCGCGTTCGCAGGGGCAAACCGCTTCCTGCAAGCGGGCAAACCCGTTATACTCAGGTTTTGACGCTTGCACGCTCTCGGGAGCTATGCACATCCCAGCGGGTACCTCGTGCGGGTGGCGGAGAGAGGAATGGCCTGTTGATGGAACGCGGTCGGCTAGCGCCTCGTCGTTAGAAGTCTTGAGGTGCGCGCCGCCTCCCCAACCGGCCCATCCTGGCTCGTCCGAACGGAGGTTGATCGCGGCGGGATGTTTGGTGCCACCTGATGCGCCAGTTCAGGCTCGCCGGGAGGACGGTCGACCGTGAGTTCGCCTTGCAAGCTTCCACGGAGGAGTATCCAGCAAACCCTATCCGAAGGAGTACGACAATGCAGCGCCTACGTAAAGTCTGGAGGCGGAAAGGTCATCGCTCTCTAGGCCTGATGGTACTTGTGGCGATTTTTGGGGCGGCGCCGACGGCGCTTGGGGCGGGGGAGCAGTTGGTGTTGGAGTACACCTTCGAACGTCCGCAGTTCACACAGGTCAAGATCGACGGCATCGAGTACGAGCGCATCGTGATGCCCGGCTGTCCAAACGCCGGGGACATCGGCAGTCCCGCGTTGCCGGCCCGCGGCGCGCGGATTCTAATCCCGTTCGGGATGGAAATTGCGAGAATCGAGGCTCGCGGTGAGAAGATCTCTCTCGGCAACGCCTACTTGATCGAACCGGTCGCGCCGCCGGCGAGGCTGCAAAGCGCCCTCGCATCGTGGCCCGCGCCCACGCCGAATTCGGCGGTCTATGCCTCCCCAGCCCCTCTTCCGGCGAGCGTCTTCGAGGAAATCGGTACGTTTGGATTCCGCGGCTACCGGATTCTGATCCTGAAGCTGAATCCGGTCGAGTATGTGCCCGCAACGGGGGAACTGTCATACTACGCGAACTTGTCCGTGATCGTGGAAGCCGGGCGAACCGGATCGACGTCTCCGCTCTTTCGTGGATTGGCGTTGGACGAGCGGGAAGTCCGGACGCGCGTCGACAACCCGGCTAAAATAAAGACTTATCCGGCGGCAGGCGCGCCGAACGACCGTAGCTACGATCTGCTGATCATCACGACCTCTGCGCTC
>CAZDTB010000201.1:0-8114 GCA_964508075.1 uncultured Planctomycetales bacterium | reverse complement strand
AGAAGAAGAACAAACCACAGACGGGCGCTGCCCAATCCGCCGCCGAGAGAGACCCCAGCGACACGGCGGTAGCGGATTCCGAGTTGGCAGGCGTCGCGGCCGAGGAGAAACCGGCCCCCGAAGAGCAGACGCCCGAGCGGCAGATCGCCGCGCTGCGCGACGAGAACCTGCGGCTGACGGCGGAACTGCGGAACGTCGCCCAGCGGGCACAGCGCGAGAAGCAGGAGGCGCTCCTGTACGCCGAGGCGGATTTCGCGAAGGAACTGTTGATCGTGCTCGACGATCTGGAGCGGACGTTGGAGTCGGTCAAGACGGCCGATGAGGTACAGTCGGTGGCGGAGGGCGTGCGCATCGTGTACGAGCATTTTCTGAAGGTGCTGCGCGGGCGGGGGATTGAGGCGATCGAAGCGCAGGACAAGCCGTTCGATCCGCACCTGCACGAAGCGATGATGCAACAGCCGAGCGTGGACCACCCGAGCGGGATCGTGCTGCAGGAGTTCCTGCGCGGCTACCAGATGCACGGCCGCGTGCTCCGTCCAACCAAGGTGGTGGTTTCGAGCGGTCCACCGACGGCAACCGAGGAGGAAACGTCTGACGAGGACAAAGGGGAGAACGATGCCGACGTATGAATACGCGTGCGAGAGCTGCGGCCACCAGTTTGAGGCATTCCAGCCGATAACCGCCCGGCCGCTCAAGAAATGCCCCCAATGTGCGAAGCTGAGGCTTCACCGGCTGATCGGCGCGGGCGGGGGCGTGATCTTCAAGGGCTCCGGGTTCTACCAGACCGACTACCGCAGCGAGTCGTACAAGAAGGCTGCCGAGGCCGACAAACCGCCCCAGAGCAGTTCAACATCGAGCGACGGCGATTCCGCGAAGGCCGACGGGGAAAAAGACCCGGCTGTCAAGGATTCCGCGAAGACGAAACCGACCAGCAAGACCACCGAGAAGCGAAGGGCGAGCTGAGCCGGCTTCGGCAGTGGCCGGGCTCGGTACGGACCATGAGCCTAGTGTACTGTCTCAGAAACAAGCAACCTTCTGTAGAGGTGGGGCGGGCGTCCCTGCCCGCCGTGACAGGCACGGAGGCCTGCCCCACCACGGTATCGTATTTGTGAGACACTACACTAGCTTGACGTGCTGGGCCCCGCAGCTCCTAATACCCTTGCAATGGCCAGGCAAAAGACGCTCAAATTCGTCGTAGTAACGCCGGAAAAGCAAGTCGTCGAGGAAACTGCCGACTCGATCGTCATCCCGATGCACGACGGTGAGCTGGGGATCTTACCCGACCGCGCCCCGCTGATGTGCGAGCTGGGCATCGGGCAGATGCGCTATCAGAAAGCCGGCCGGACCCACCGGCTGTATATCGATGGCGGCTTCGCCCAGGTGCTGGGCAACCATGTCACCGTCCTGACTGAGCACGCCGCCCCGGCCGAGGAGATCACGGACGAGATGGTCACCGAGGCCGAGCGAAGGGCCGCCGACGAGAAGGCCCATACGCAGGAGGCGGTCGCGGCCCGCCGCCGGGCGAAACGGCGGGCCAGCACGTTGCGGAATCTGCACGGTAAACAGTAGACGCCGTCTCCCCCTAGTGTACTGTCTCAGAAACAAGCAACCTTCTGTAGAGGTGGGGCGGGCGTCCCTGCCCGCCGTGACAGGCACGGAGGCCTGCCCCACCACGGTATCGTATTTGTGAGACACTACACTAGTCCCAACCGAGGCACGCGTGTCCAGAACACGGCTGACACAGCCATACCACGCTTGGATTGACTCGCGGCACACTGGAATTGACTGACGTGGAGGCCCGGCCGTCTCGCCCGTGAGAGCGTGGGATTCCCGGCAACGCCCCCGGATACGCGGATTGCGATCCCCCTCGCCAGAGGCAAATCGTGAGGCGCGCGGCTTGGTCGCGTCGCATGATCTGGTGCGATCGGCCGGGTAAGCTCTACCGTCCGATAGGCGGAGCGGTGCGGCCCCGCAGCCAATGCGAGCCCCTCCACGGGGCGCATTGAGGATGCTGGCGGCAGAGGAAACCGCGGCAGGGACGACCGATCGAAGACCGGGAGCGCGGAGATGGCACCTTTTGCCGAATGTCCAGTGTGCCGCCAGCCGCTGCGCTGGACGTACATCCTGCGCACGATCTGGTCGCAGTGGCACTGCAGCGCGTGCGGGTCGTTGCTCGGGATTGACCGGAAGCGGCGTGTGCTGGCGATATTCCCGTTCGTGGGCGTGGTGCTGTGCGTGAGCTTGCTGATGCCCCGCCTGGGGCTGGGGGACCTCGCCATCATCCCGGCCATCCTCGCCCTGGCGGTGCCGTACTTCCTGCTGATCGATCGGGCCGTGGTGCTCGAGCGTTACGGGTTTCGGTGCAAGGCGTGCGGGTACGATCTGCAGGGTCAGACGGTTCCTCGCTGCCCCGAGTGCGGTCGGGACTTCGATGCGGACGAGCGAGCCCGGCTGGAGGCAAGGTCGTTCGCGGACGTACGCGTGGCCGAGCGAGGCCGGCGCCGGGCCGCGTTTGCGCTGGTGATAATCGTCCCCCTCCTGATCAGCGTCGGGTTGGGCATCGCATGTTGGCAGATGCGCAGCGCCAAGCTCGCGCGCCAAGCGGGCATTGCCACCCAGCCAGCCCCGGCCCGCAGCGATGGCGGATAGAGAGGCAGAGACAGGCATGGCTGAGCATGACGGATCCAAGGGCCGCATCAGGGACGCGCGCGGAAGGCTGGTCACACAACTCGATCCGGTCACGCTGCATGTCCTGCACCGACACAATGTGATCGCGGCGGACGCCCTGCACGAGATTGTGGAAGATCTCGAACCGGGCACGGCAAGGATCCGACGTAATCTGATCGTGATCATCCCGGGCGTGATTCTCCTGGTGGTTGCCGGTATCGCCGCGCTCTATTTCGTTTCCGGCACCGGCGCCCGGCAGGACCTGATCAGCACGCTGACCAACCCGGCTTTGATGGTCCCCAACCTCGTCTGCTGCATTTTCGTCCCCTGGATCGTCGCCCGACAGACGCGCTTGAAGCGCGTGCGCTTCGCGATGTTGAAACACCGCCGCTGCCCGCACTGCGGCTACGACCTGCGCGGCTCGCCGACCGACCCAGCCGACCTGGCCACCGTCTGTCCCGAGTGCGGCTGCGCGTGGGTGCTCGATGAGCGCGCCATGGCGGAGCGTCTGGCCGCCACCGCGCCGTCGACGATGCGTCCCGGGAGTCGAAGGACGGTGGCGATTCTACTGGTCCTGGTCGCCCTGACCCTGCTGGGAGTTCTGGGAACGGTGCTGCTCGTTATGCGATGATTCCACGGTCCGGCACGGTCACCACGAGCAGCGGCCTAGCCCGGATAATTCACCGCAGAGCACGCAGAGATCGCAGAGAGGTGATAGAAAAGAGGTTAGCGAAGCCGACGCAGAAGGACAGGTGATACACACTGTCAAAACGAAACGCACTCGGATTCTGCCACAACTTCTGTCTCAACAACACTCTGCGCTCTCCGCGCTCTCTGCGGTATGAATAGTCCGGGCTAGCCGTCGCCGGCGACCGGAAGAGCACGGGCCCACAGGAGAGCGCCCAGTGGCGAAGCGCAAACGAGACCACCGCATCAAGGACGCGCGCGGGCGAACCGTGAGCCAGCTCGATCCCTTCACGTTACGCCTGTTGCGGCGTCACGCGGTCATTCCGCCCGAGGCACTTGACAAGATCACCGCCGAAATTGGCTTCGGGTTACAGAGATGGCCCCGAATCATGCTGATCATAAGCCTGGTCTGCCTGGCAATGTGCCTGATCGTGATTGGCGTGAACACTGTTCACATGCTTGTCACCGGCTCTTTAGACTTCCGTGAGTTTCTGAGGACCATCGCGCCGTTCACGGGTATCTGGGTAGGACCGTTCATTCTGTGGCTGGGAGCCTATCACATCCGTTTCCAACGCACCGCCAAGGTGATGCTCAAGCATCTCCGCTGCCCGCACTGCGGCTACGACCTACGGGGACTACCGATCGGCTCCGATGATGGGCTGACGACTTGTCCGGAATGCGGTTGTGCCTGGCTATTGAAGAGCGAAGAGGTACACGAACAGCCGTCAGCGGGCGAACACAATGGCGGCTGAAACGAAACAGGCCGGAGTCGACAGCGAGTATCGTGGATCCGACGCCCGCGGCTGGCGCGTGACGGTGCTCGATCCGCTTTCCCTGCAACTTTTGCACCGTCACCAGGTGATTCCTCCCGAAGACTTGAATGCCATCGTGAAGGCGATAGGCCCGGGTATGGCCCGTTGGCAGTTCCGCGGTTACCTGGCCAGCGTGATCTTGTTCTTCGGCTGCCTTGTTTTTCTGATCGTTCGCAAGTTTGTCATCGGCGTCGGGCTGCACTTTGACATCGTCGAGCGTTTCCTCTGGCCGATTAACATCTCTGTGTTTCTTTTCAGCGCGGCGATGACCTGGCGCGGAGCCCGGCACGCACGCTCGAAACGCGTTGGCTCGATTATGCTACGATACCGGCGCTGCCCGCATTGCGGTTATGATCTGCGCGGGTTGCCGATCGATCCCACCGACGGCGCGACGATCTGCCCGGAGTGTGGCTGCGCGTGGCGGCTCGACCACGCGAGAGCATGAAACACGTCCAGGTCTGAGAGGTACGATCATGAACCGGCAGTTGGCAGCAGTGTTGCTCGTTGGCAGCCTCGTATACCTGGTCCCCAGCACCCACGCCCGTGAACCCGGCGAGCTCTTCCCGGCAGCGCGGCCATTTGACGAGGGTTTCCTGAAGGTCAGCGACTTGCACTCGATCTGGTACGGACTCTGCGGCAACCCCAAGGGCAAACCCGTGTTCGTCCTGCACGGCGGCCCGGGCTTCGGCTGCTACCCCCGTTTGACACAGTATTTCAATCCCGAGAAGTTTCTCGTCGTGCTGCACGACCAGCGCGGCGCCGGACAGAGCCGACCAGCCGGCGAGCTGCGCGAGAACACTACTCAAGATCTCGTCGCTGACATCGAACGCCTACGCCAGCACCTCAAGATCAACGGCAAGATCATGATCTTCGGCGGCTCGTGGGGCTCGGCGCTCGCGCTGGCCTACGCCGAGACCCATCCCGAGCGGGTCTCCGAGATGGTCGTCCGCGGCGTGTGGACCGGCACCAGAGCTGAGACGGAGAACGGCTACGGCGGCCGGCAGGTGCGGCAGTTCTTCCCCGACGCGGTCGCCCACATGGAGGCGGCCATGCCTCCCGGAAGCAGCGGTTTCGACCCGCAGTCGCTGCTGAAGATCTTCACGGGCGACGACGAAGCGCTGTGTGGGAAGATCGCTCGCGAGTGGATCCGCTACGGGATCAAGGTCAGCAGCCTCCATGCCGCCGAGGAGGACTTGGAGCGCGGCTTCGGCGACATCGACCTGCGCCCCGGCGCGAAGATCGACACTTACTACGCCGCCAACTTGTTCTTCTTCGAGGAGGGACAACTGCTGCGCGACGCCCTTAAGCTGCGCGACATTCCCATCACCATCATCAACGGCCGCTACGACATGCTCTGCCCGCCGATCACGGCCTGGCGTTTGCACCAGTGTTTGCCGAAGTCGAAGCTGATCATCGTCGAGGAGGCCGGGCACAGCGAAGGGGAGGAAGGCACCACGCGAGCACTCGTCGAGGCGGTGGCCGCGTTCGAATAGGCCCCCGGCTGGGAACGCCTGCGCGCCGGACGCCGCCGGCACCCGCGTCAGTCGGGAAACTTCAGTTCGATGCCGACCTTGAATCCGCCGACGGTTTGCGTGCAGTGCGCCACCCGTCCGGCCAGGGCGAACGATTCCTCGCCGATCGTCGCTTCGATTTGCAGTTGCGTGTCGGAAGGAACATCCTGGTACTGCTTGATCATCAGGCCGCCGTCAGAGGCGTTGAGCACCCGCCCGGTGCGCTCGACGGGAGCTCCATCTTCTTCGAACGCCAGCTTGACCGAACCGAGTGCGATGTAATAGCGTTCGTTGTTCCGCCGTTGGCCGCATTGCTCCACGTCAGCGTACTGGGACAGAACCTCCCGCCAGCGCTGGCGTGTGGGCGTTTCGAGGCGAGTCTCCACGTCGGCACCTCCACAGAGCGTAAGTCTATCCATACCTATCACTTTTATCGGAAGAAACCGCGGTTTGATCCACTCAAGCTGGGTTTCCAGGGCGCGGCATTCCGGCCGATCGGAGCCCAAACTGTCACGTCCGGCTGTGCCGCCACGCCTGCGCTTGCCGCAACGGGCTCGGCTCGCTAGGTTACGCATTCCGACGCGCCGTCGGGCGGCTGGCGGGGTTGCCCGGTGGTTCCTCAGGCCTCCCGCCGCGAGACAGCACGATGAAACTGCCACGCATCCACGCCTACAGTCTGACCGCCCTGCTCATGGTAACCCTGGTTGTGGCACCGCTGAGCGCGGCCAACGGGGAGGAGAAGAAGGTCCCGGAGCGCAGTGAAATCGAGACCAAGCACAAATGGGCCACGGAGACGATCTTCGCCAACCTCGATGAGTGGGAGGCGGCGTTCGGCCAGATCGAGAAGGACATTCCGAAGCTCGAGGCCTTCAAGGGCAGATTGGGTAACAGCCCGGAGACGCTGCTGAAGTTCCTGAAATTACGCGACGACATCGAGCCACGCTTCGAAAAGGTCTGGGTCTACGCTTCGCTGCGCTCCGACGAGGACAAACGTATCAACGAGTTCCAGGCGCTCGAGGACCGCCTGCGTGGCCTGCACCAGAAGTACGACCGGGCGACGGCGTGGGTCGAGCCCGAGCTAACCTCGATCGAGTGGGCTGTGCTCGACACGTGGATGCAGGCGGACAAGCGGCTGGCAGTATATCGGCAGTGGTTCCACGACCTGTTTCGGCAGAAGAAATACATCCTATCGGAGCGTGAGGAAGAGCTGATCGCGCTGGCCGGCCAGGTACGCGCGGTCCCGGGCAAGACGTACGACCTGCTGGCGAACGCGGATTTGCAGTACCCGTCGATCATTGACGACGAGGGAAACGAGGTCGAGCTGAGTGACTCGGCCTTCTATATCTTCATGCGAGCAAACGATCGCCGCGTGCGGAAGGACGCCTACGAGGGGATCGTAGGGACCTACGCGAAGTTCCGTAATACGGCCGCCGCACTAATCAACGGCGCCGTGCAGAATCACATCTTCAACGTTCAGGCCCGCGGGTACGACAGTTGCCTTCAGGCAGCGCTTGACGGGAGCAATATTCCGGTCGAGGTGTACAACAACCTCGTCAACATCGTCAACGATAACCTCTATCTGCTGCACCGCTATCAGGCGATCCGCCGCAGGACGCTCAACCTCAAGGACGGCGTGCACGCCTACGACCTGTTCGCGCCGCTGACCGATGCCGCCAAGCTCGAATACACGTATGAGCAGGCGGTTGACACGATGATCAAGGCTCTGGCACCGCTGGGCCGGGAATACGTCGAGGCCGTTGAACAGGGCATCGCGTCGCGTTGGATCGACGTCCACCCGACCAAGGGCAAACGCAGCGGCGCCTACTCCAGCGGCAGCTACCTCACGCAGCCGTACATCCTGCTGAACTTCCACGGCGGGTATGAGGACATGTCGACCCTGGCGCACGAGATGGGGCACTCGATGCACTCGTATCTCACGCGCCACAACCAGCCGTATGTCTACGGTGACTACACGACGTTCTGCGCAGAGGTGGCCTCAACCACCAACGAAGTGTTGCTGCAGCAGTACGTGCTGGCACGGATCGCCGACCCGCAAGCCAAGCTGTATCTCTTAGGCGAGCTTCTGGAAGGCTTCCGCGGCACGGTCTTCCGCCAGACGATGTTCAGCGAGTTCGAGCAGAAGATTCACGAGATGGCCGAGCAGGATCTGCCACTGACGGCGGACACGATGGGGGCCGCGTACGGCGAGATCATGAAGAAGTACTATGGCCCGGACTACACGCACGACGAGCTGGTCGACAACTACTGGATCCGCATCCCCCACTTCTATTACAACTTCTACGTGTACAAGTACGCGACCAGCCACTGCGCGGCGGCGAACATCGCCAGCCGGATTCTGGAAGGCGAGCCCGGTGCGGTGGAGGCTTACCTGTCGTTCCTCAAGGCCGGCAGCAGCAAGTACTCGATCGATCTGCTC
>CAZDTB010000200.1:0-8146 GCA_964508075.1 uncultured Planctomycetales bacterium | reverse complement strand
GCAATTTGGCCGGGTGTGGGGGGTCACTTGGCCCCCACGGCCGAGGTGGGCGGCGAACTCCACGGTTTTTTTGTGCGCCGTTTCGTCCGCGAAACGGCACGCCGCACGTTCCGACGCCAGAACGGCTGGATGCCGCTTCATCAACGACTGGTCGCCGTGGAGTTGAAGCTCCACCGAGTTGAGGAGGCGTTGACGCAGGCCAGAGCAAACCTCGGTTTCTCAAACGAGTCATTCGTGGCCTTTCCGCGGGATGCTGCCGTCCGCATCGCTGAGACCTCGAGAGCCGAGGCCTTTGCCCGAATCGGGGTCGGCGTGTTAGCCGTGACTTGCCGTCGGGCGGAAATACTGGTGCCAGCCCAGCGACGCGCACCAGCGTACCGTGCCGCTAGCGTGCATGCCGTGGAGCGATTCTGGCGAACCGCCGTCAGAGGCAACTATCCCTGAACAGCTGAGCAACGCGTCCGCGCCGACGGGCCGACCCCTCCGCTCTTGGCAGGTCAGGTAGACTGCGTCCAAGCTTGTATGCGACAGAGAACTGCTCATAGAGCTCATCTGCACGACTCGACACGGGCGTACTGGCTAGCCCGTCAAACCACTTCCTGTAGAACTTGGCCACCTGCCGCTGTGCCCGCGTGGGATCGCTTAGCGCTCGCAGTTCCTTGCGCAAAGCAGCGAGTTCATTGCGCGGTTGCGCTGCGATGTCCTGCCTAGCAGCCGCGTCATCCAGCCATCCCTGCAGGTCGGGGCCCACCCGAGCGCGTTGACGCAAGGGGGCTAGGACAACCCGTGCAGCCGGCGTGACGGGGAACCCACCGGATACGTAGTACCTGAACCCTGCACCGAGACAGATCGCGGGAAAGTCGAGCTGTTTCCGTGCCCAGAGCACGAGATTCATGGCCCAGTACGGGCCGCCGATGATCTTGGTTCCCCGGGGCAGCTTCTCAGCCAGTTCGCCATGAAAGCTCACGAGGTTCTCGAAGCGCGTCCTCAGGGTGCGTAATCCCGCCGAGTCGTCAAGCGACTCGTCGACAACCCACACACGGTGAGATTGGGATCGTTTGAAGCAGTCGGCCACAGCCTTGATCTTGGCCGTCCTGTTCGCTTTGTCTTTCAGTTGACGTCGGTGTGTCAGAATGACGGGGAGAATCAGTCGCCCGGCGAAGGAACGGTCGCACGTCCAGGTCGCGGCGGCGTCGGCCAAGTATCGGTTGATTCGGTTCCTGCTGACATCATCAGCATGGGGAAGTTGAGGCACCGAAACCCATCGAGGCTTCTTCGATGCACACTCATTCAATAATCCCTGGACGAATGACTTGATAACGGGTTTCTTTGGTGCTTGCACAAAACCCGGGTCGGAGATGGTCTCAATGTCGCCGAAGCGTCCCAGCCATTCCTGCCAACCCTCATTCCGGGCTTTCTTCCACGTGCTCTTGCCCTGCTCTCGCGAACGTATCAGATAGTGCAGCCCGTCCATCGCCGGGTCGATCCACAGCGCCACCCCTGCCGGCAGGCGCGACCACGTGGTCCTACGCAAGTCAAGAGGGATGCGGACGATCCTGCAATCGGAGTAGTGCGTCTCGAGTACGTCACAGTCCGTCATTGACATGATGAATGGAATATAGGATGGCATCATTTGCACCGCTGCTGGGCCGAGAGATTCACGTTACGCCGAAGATGGTTGCAAAGGTGCTCCAATTCGGGGAAGAGGTCCATCTCGCCAGACCCATTCTCGTTCACCTGCCTCATCAGACTCGCCTTCGCATCACGCAGAATGGGGATACAGCACAGCGAACTCGCGTCACCTCTGTCTATTGAGAAGCTGCGCGAGCCGTGCAATGTGAAGCAGCCATGCTGAGCCACGATTCGCTCCGAGTTCCACGTCGGTTCGATTGCGACCGTCCTGAGTCCGCGCCGACTAGTTGTCCCTGTGATCCGAAGGTACTTCGCGATTCTCGGCATGTCGCGTTGTGAATTAAGCGGGCGATCGCAAGGCGCTCCGGCGTTGCGGCGGTTCAATTCGATCGGGTCAAAAGCGTAGACGGCACCATGCCTGTTCTTCTCGAGCGCTGCGAAGTACAAGGCTACCATCGGGTTGGTTGTCCAGTCCAGCAGCCGTGTCGGAAGGCCGTAATGTTGCGCGTATTGAACCCATTTGAGTTCCGCATCGTCGCCGGTCGGCGGCTTGAGCTTCAGCTCCGCCAAGCGCTTAAACTCCCGTAGCAAGTTCAGCGCCTTCTCGCGGTCAGCGCGCGTCGCCGGGCGTAGCGCCGCAGGGATTAGGCTCCAACTGACATCCGCAAGGCCGCGGTACCAGAGTTTCTCGCTCCCGTGTTGTTTGACGTCGTATTCGATGGTGGCGAAGTAGTCGCTGAGGCTCTTGATCTCCGCGCGAACCAGGCGCGCCTTAGTTCTTCCCTTCCGGAACCTGTCCGTGAAGTCGGTGGGTAGCTTGAAACGCGCTTTCGACATCAGAAGCCCCACAGGATCCTGAGGCTGGTCGCAGCATGGTAGTCGAGAATGACAAGATCGTCCATCGTCGGGTAGGGCACGCGGATCTTGAGGCCACAGCCCGTGATCTCACGTTGCGCGCTGCCCACGCACTGGCCTAATCCGCCGGGACGCAGCGACCGCGGGCCCATTCACGCAGGTCTGCGACCTTCTCGGCCATGGTGACCGAGAGTGGCGGGGAGTTCTTGATGGCCCTGAGAACGTGCTCGGTGGACAGCTCGGTGCCCTGGGCGAAGGCGTCGTGCAGCGAAGAGAGGACGGCCTGCTCGATTTCAGCACCGCTGAAACCCTCCGACTCGCGGGCCAGGGCTTCGAGGTCGAAGTCCGCCGGGTCGCGCTTGCGCTTTTTCAGGTGGATCGCGAAGATCTGGGCGCGGGTGTCTTCGCGTGGGAGATCGACGAAGAAGATCTCGTCGAAGCGGCCCTTGCGGAGCAGCTCGGGCGGCAGGGCCTCGATGTCGTTGGCGGTCGCGACCAGAAAGACCGGCTGGGCGTGCTCCTGCATCCAGGTCAGCAGCGTGCCGAACATGCGCTTCGACAAACCGCCGTCGGTGGATCGGCTGGCGGCCGAGGCAAAGGCTTTTTCGATCTCGTCGATCCAGAGGATGATCGGGGCCATAGCTTCGGCCTGGGCGAGCGCGTCGCGCAGCCGGCGTTCGGACTCGCCCACGTAACGGTCGTAGAGCGCGCCGACGTCCATGCGCAGCAGCGGCCGTTGCCACGAGGTCGCGATCGCTTTCGCGCACAGGCTCTTGCCCGCGCCTTGCACACCGAGCATCAGCACGCCACGTGGAGCCGACAGCCCGTACTCCACGGCCCTCTCTGTAAGAGCGTCATGACGCTGTTTCAGCCAGTCCTTGAGTCGGCGCAGGCCGCCGATCTCGCTGGTGTCGACGGGCGTCTCGACGTATTCGAGCAAACCGACCCCGCCCAGCGTGCGCCGCTTGCCGGCCAGAACGTGGTTGATGTCTTCCTCGTCGAATTTCCGATCGTCCGCGACGCAGTCGATGATGATGCGCTCGATCTGCCGGCGGGTCAGGCCGTGCAAGTTGCGGATCACGGTCCGCCAGCCGCCGCGGGTGATGTCGATCACGATCGGATGGTCGCGGTGTGCCCGGCGGAGGGTTTCGCGGACGAGCGCCTCGATGTCTTTCTCGGTCGGCAGGGCAATATCAAAGGGGGTGGACTCCGCTCTGACGACATCGGACTTGATCGTCTCGTGGTCGATCATCACGAGCTGGCTGCCGGTGGTGCGGAACTGGTTCATGAGGTTTCGCCAGACGCGGAGGTTGCGTTCCTGCTTGAGGTGTCCGGCGAGGTCAAGTGTCACGCAAATCGGTTCGTTCTCGACGCCGGCGAGATGGATCAGCCCGGCGGCGGGGTCGGTCGTGTCGGGGATCGGCGGGCTGCCGGCGATCAGCCCGTCCTGCACGCCGCCGCTCAGCGACCACATTTGCAGGGGCCGTCTGAGCTTCATGGCGGCGTCACGGACGAGCGAGAGGGTGTAATCCTCTTCCAGCGTGACGACGGAGATACACGTGTGTCGGCAGCGTAGCAGCCGTTCGAGACGCTCTTCGTTGTTCATGACGGATGGCTTTCCAGTTCAAGAAGCCTTCTGGTCGCCCCGCGAGCGGTCAGGTCTCAGACCCTCAGACGCCCAGCCACAAGGATACCCGATAGACCGCCCACACTCACCGAATCGCCTCCGGTCTGCCGGGTCTCCGGCGAGCGAATTCGACAGCCACTGGCGTGGGGGATCGATGATCACTCCGACCAACAGAGATGAGTCGCCAACCGGGCCCCCGGGCTCCCAACAGTCGGAGCTGCGCACGTCCACCCCGCGGCTCAACGCGACCGCGCCACC
This sequence comes from uncultured Planctomycetales bacterium, assembly GCA_964508075.1. GTDB lineage: Bacteria > Planctomycetota > Phycisphaerae > UBA1845 > Fen-1342 > JALSRY01. The sequence goes on along the minus strand of CAZDTB010000200.1, from coordinate 3,774 downwards.
GACCGCACCTTCATCGTCGAATGCCTCGCGATCGTTGTCCCTCCCCATGGCGGCGGTTCCCCGTTGGACGACGGTCTCCAAAGGTGTCGGCGGCAGCCTGAAACGATCGCGGTCTTTGACCTAAGCTTATGTCTTTGAAGCAGTTACGAAATTGGCCTTGACAATTGGAATTTATGGCGCATAATTAGTACTGAAAGGGTACGATTTACGGCCCTGGCCTTGAGTGTGCTGCTGACGGCTTGCGGATCGCCGGCGGCTGGCTTGAGAACCTGGAGGCAGACCCCGCCGACAGTCGGCAGTGGAGGCCGAGGCTCGGCGGGCCCGTGAACCGGCGGCCGACGCGGGCGTATAACCTGATGGCGGCCGAGATTGAGGAATCATGAGGGACTCGACACGCAAAACTTCGAATGGCCGACGCCCCAACCCGGCGATGCACCGGCTGGAGCCGAACTGCCGGCTGCCCAGCGGGGCGGTGACGCGGAGGCTCTCGGCGAACGAGGCCCAGCGGCTGCGGCTGCGGTTGGCTGAGCCGTTGGAATGTCTTCATACGGATGCTTTCTCGCGACCCGGTGCGGAGGAGCGCTTCGCGCCTGCGATCGGCACGGTGGCGTCGCGCAGGCCGCGGCCGGTGAGCAGTCGCCTGGCTACCCGCTCCGGAAAGCCACCCGCGCTGTCGCGGAACGAAGAGATCGAACTGTTTCAGCGGTTCAACTACTGCCGCTACCGAATGATGAAGATCCTCAGGGCTCATGCGGGCAAGCGTCTGACGGCGACGGCGATGCGCGAGCTGTTGGAATGGGATCAGGCCGCGTTGGATGTGCGCGATGAGATCGTGCAGGCCAACCTGGGGCTCGTGCCGGCGATGGTCGAACGGTCGCGGCTAACCGGGGTGGATTTTGCTGAACTGATTAGCGAAGGACAATTGGCCCTGCTGCGGAGCGTCGGCAAGTTTGACTGCTCGCGCGGGTTCAAGTTCAGCACCTACGCCTGCCGGGCGATTCTGACCAGCATCAGCCGAGCGGTCGCATTGATGGCGCGCCACCGGGCCCGGTTTCCGACCGAGTACGACCCCGACCTCCAAAGGGGTGACCTGGTCGAGGCGCGGCGTGAGGAGATCGAGGCCTCCTGCCTCCAGGACTTGCGCGGCATTCTCGCGGAAAACTCGGCCGACCTGACCGTCACCGAGCAGCGCATTCTCTCCGAGCGTTTCGGCATGAAGGGGTCTCGTCGAAAGGGCGCTCGCGATCCAAAGACGCTGCGGCAGGTAGCGGAAGTGTTCGGCGTGACCAAGGAGCGCGTCCGCCAGATTCAGAACAAGGCGCTGGCCAAGCTGCGGAACGTGCTCGACGAGCAGGTATTCGCGGCTCAGTAGAGGCTCAAACGATCTGTTCCTCCTTCGGAGCGACCGTGCCGTGGCGTCATCTCGACGGCTCGCGGCACGGTTGTTCGTTTCTGGCGCGAGGTCATTCGGCGAGGACCGGCCCGGTTGGCCGCTATGCTGGAAACGAGCGAAGTCGCAGCGTTGTCCGATAAACGGGGTGGTTGCTGGTCGTGTGACGGTGCCCGGCGCGGTCGCGCAGGGCGCTGGTTGACCCTCTCGAAGCCACGCACATAGCATAGGTACTTGGGGATCAGTCGCAGACGCTGGGACGTGAGGGTCGAGAGCGTGCTTACGCACAAGATAATGCGGGGCGTGTCGGTTCGGCTGGTCGCCGGCCTTGCCGCAGCCATTGCCAGTTTTCCTGCGCTAGCCCAGCAGACTGCCCCCAGCGCCGTCAATCCGCGCGCCCTGCAGACCCTGAACGTACGCACGTCGTCCAAGACGGTACGCTTTCGAGTTCAGGATCCGCGCGCGGCGCTGAGTGCCGCGTGGCGCGATGACTCCCGGCTGACGGACAAGGCCGGGAACGTGCTTGCGCCAACGCCGGGCTACGAATTGACCAGTCGGATCGTCGTGCGCCCCGAGCATCCCGATCTGCTGCCCGCCATTGCCAATGATTACCCGGGAATGACCCTCGGGCCGATTCGGGCGGCGCGGGGGTACTGGACGCTAACCGCCGCGTCGGTCGCCGAAGCAGCGTCGATCGCGGACGAGCTTGCGGGTCGCGCGGGAATTGCGGAAGTCTACCTGGACCTGAAGCAGCCGCGGTCGTTGCGCAGCGTGCCGGACGATCCGTACTTTTATCAACAGTGGCACCTGCACAACGAGCTCGACCCGCTGTTCGATGTGAACGCGGAGGCGGCGTGGGACCTGGGGTATACCGGGGCGAGCGTAGTGATTGGGATTGTCGAGGATGCCTGGGATCACGAGCACATCGATCTGGCCGCGAATTACTGCGCTGAGGCCACGCAGGAGGGTGGACCGATCACGGTGCATGCCACGGCTTGCGCCGGAATCGCCGGAGAGGTCGCTTACAACAATGTGATGGGCGCCGGGATGGCTTACGGCGCGCAGCTTTCCGGGCAGACGTACGGTACCGACGTCGAGATTGCCGAGGCGTTGGCGTATCGCAACGACTTGAACGACATCAAGTCCAACTCCTGGGGGCCGATGGACGATCCGGCGATCGATTACATGCCCTCGGTGGTGCGCTCGGCGATTGAAGAGAGTATCGCCAGCGAGCGCGGTGGGCTCGGCGAGATCTTCGTCTGGGCGGCGGGCAACGGGGGCGCGGGTCTGGACCGTGTCGACTACGATCCCTACGCTTCCAGCCGCTATACCATCGCCGTCGGCGCGATCGGCGACCTGGACCACCGGCCCACATACAGCGAGAAGGGATCCTCCCTGATGGTGGTCGCCCAATCGAGCGGCAACAATCGCGATATCGCTACCACCGCCAGGTTCGACACCTGGACGACGCACTTTGGCGGGACCAGCGCAGCGGCGCCGCTAGCTGCCGGTGTGGTGGCGGTGATGCTCGAGGCGAACCCGACGTTGACCTGGCGTGACGTGCAGCACGTGCTGATCGAGTCGGCCCGCCAATGTCACCCCGAGCACGCCAGTTGGATCACCAACGGCGGCGGCCACAACGTCAGCTACCATTACGGCTTCGGAGCCGTGGATGCCGGGGCCGCCGTGGCTTTGGCCGAGGTCTGGGAGAACGTCGCGCACGAGGTGGCGCTCGACACCAGCGTAGACGTGAACCTGCCGATTCCGGATGACGACCCGAACGGCGTGACCGTAACGGTGAACATCGCCGACAACCTCCGGATCGAGGCGGTCGAGTTCATCCCGCACGTGGAGACGACCGACATCGGCGACCTTGAGATCGTGCTGACCGGGCCGTCCGGAACCGAGTCGCCACTGGCGCAGCAACGGCACGGCGACGCGCACGACGATTACGTGGATTACATCTTCACATCCCTGCGACATTGGGGCGAAGCCTCTGCTGGCGAGTGGTCGATCCGCATCGCGGATCGGGCCCCCAACGACCTGGCAACCTGGATCGGCTGCCGCTTGATCATCTACGGCACGCCGGCGTGTCCGGGTGATCTGGTGGCGGACGGCGTGGTCGATCTGGCGGACGTATTCGCGCTGCTGGAAGCCTATGGCTCGTGTGAAGGTGAAGCCGCCTTCAACCCCTGGGCGGACTTCGACAACAGCCGCTGCATTGATTTGTCGGATCTCGCATTCCTGCTCTCGGTTTACGGCGAGAGCTGCGAGTAACTCCCAATCCCGTTGATCCACGTGGGACCCGGAGCCAGTCTTGCGCCGGGCTTTCAGACCAGGTCGCAACTGCGGACGATCGTGACGCCGGCGCGTTTCATCTCTGC
>CAZDTB010000199.1:0-8203 GCA_964508075.1 uncultured Planctomycetales bacterium | reverse complement strand
AGGTCATCGGTCTCCATGCCGAGCCCGGCCGCAAGACCATCGTCACCGGCGTCGAGATGGTCAACAAGACACTCGAGTCGGGCGAGGCCGGCGACAATGTCGGCTGCCTGCTGCGCGGCGTCGAGAAGACCGAGCTCGAGCGCGGGCAGGTGCTCGCCAAGCCCGGCTCGATCACGCCGCACACCAAGTTCCTCGGCGAGGTCTACGTGCTGACCAAGGAGGAAGGTGGCCGGCACACGCCCTTCTTCCCTAATTACCGCCCGCAGTTCTACTTCCGGACCACCGACGTAACCGGCGCCGTAAAGGAACTGCAGGCCCGCGACGGCGGCAAGGCCGATATGTGCATGCCGGGTGACAATATCCAGATGTTGGTCGAAATCATCAACCCGATCGCCATGGAAGACGGCCTCCGCTTCGCGATCCGCGAAGGCGGCCGCACGGTCGGGTCCGGCGTGGTCACGAAGATTCTCGAGTAGATTTGCCTCAACCGGCTCGAGACCAGCATCCGGCAGGTCGGGTTCGCTGGCGAGTTCGACCGCCGATCGTCTCGATACCTGCCGGGGAGTGACGGATGGCCAAGAAGGGACAGAAACGCGAGTGGGTCTGGCTGCAGTGCACCGAGACTGGTGACCTCAACTACCGGACCAGCGTCAACGTGATGGGCGGCGTGCCCAAGCTCAAGCTCAAGAAGTACAGCCCCCGGCTGCGCCGTCGCACCGAGCACAAGATCAAGCGCAAATAGGCGCGCTAGGAGCGTAGCTCAATTTGGCAGAGCACCGGTTTCCAAAACCGGCGGTTGGGGGTTCGAGTCCCTCCGCTCCTGGTACTTTGATTCCGGTCAGGACCGAAACCGCCGATGGAATCCGCCCCGGCACGTGCCGCGGGCAAAGCGATTAACGAAACGACCGTCAAGGGAAAACGTGATGAACAAGTCGGCCGATCAGGAGCGTGGTGGCAGACACAGCCGCCAGCCTGCGCCGACTCCGGCCGGCGGCCCGCCCACGCGCCAAGCGCGTGGCGCTGGAATGCACGTCTACAAGCCCGGGCAGGGCCCCTACGTGCGCTGGGGCAGCGCCGTCGCCATTGCCATCCTCGTGCTCGGCTTCGCCGACTTCTTCTACGAGCAGCTCGCCCGTGTACAGAACGAGTGGGTGCAGTACCTGGTTCCCGTGGCGTTTCTCGTGCTCCTCGGCTACGGGACCTTCCACCTGTTGGGACAGAGCCGCTCCGTGGTCGACTTCATGATCGCCACCGAAAGCGAGATGAAGAAGGTCAACTGGTCAACCCGACGCGAGGTACTGGGCGCCACCAGGGTCGTGATCGCAACCGTGATCGGGCTGGGCCTGGTCCTGTTCGCCGTAAACATCTTCTTCATGTTCGTGTTCGAGAGCATCGGCGTGCTGCGGATCGGCATGCTCGCGAGTCTCTTTGGGGGAGGCGAGGCTGAGTGACAGCTATGGCGACCGAGGAACTGCCCGCAGCCGGAGCGAACCAGCCCGACACCGAGCCGGCCACCCCGCCGGAATCGACGCCGGACCCCGCACCGTCCGCAGATGAACCGGCCGCGGCCGAGCTCAAGAGCTCCGCGCGCGGCGACCGTAAGGCGCCCGCCACCGAGCAGCCCGAAATCGAGCTCGTCCGCGAGGGAATGGGCTGGTACGTCCTCCGCGTCGCCTCCAACCGCGAAAGCCAGGTGCGTAGCGCCCTCGAGCGCAAAGTCAAAATCGAGCAGCTCGAAGAGCGCGTCGGCCGCATCCTCGTCCCAACCCAGAAAGAAAAACGCATGCGCGGGGGCACCGCCCGCGTCTATCAGCGCAAGCTCTACCCCGGCTACGCCTTCGTCGAGATGGCCACCGAACCCGACGGCAGCATCCCCGAAGACGTCTGGTTCCTCATCAAGGAAACCACCGGCGTCGGCGATTTCATCGGCTCGGGCGGCAAACCCTCCCCCATGCCGATGCACGACGTCGAAAAGATGCTCGCCGCCACGCTCGTCCCGGAAGACTCACCCGCGCTGGCGAACTTGAGCTTCAAGCAGGGCGACCGCGTGAAGGTCCGCGAGGGCCCCTTCGAGAACTTCGAAGGCTCCGTCGACGAGATCAACACGCAAAAGGGAACCGTGCGCGTGATCGTGACCATCTTCGGCCGCGCCACGCCCATCGAAATCGAATACTGGCAAGTGGAACAGATTTAGCATGGCCAAACACGTAATCGCGAGAATCAAGGTGCAGGCCCCCGGCGGAAAGGCCACCCCCGCCCCCCCGGTCGGACCGGCGCTCGGGCAGCACGGGGTCAACATCGGCCAGTTCGTCTCGCAGTTCAACGAGCGCACCAAGAACATGGACGGGATCACTTGCCCGGCCGTAATCACCGTCTACAAGGACAAGTCCTTCGACTTCGTGGTCAAGAGTCCGCCGGCGGCCGAGCTGATCAGGCGAGCCGCCAAACCGCTCGATCCTGCCCTGGCGATCGTCGAGAAGGGCTCCGGGATTCCGAACACAGACAAAGTCGGCCAGATCCCGCGGGCCGAAATCCGCAAGATCGCCCAGACGAAGCTCCAGGACCTCAACGCCTTCGACCTCGACGCCGCCGCCAGAATCATCGAAGGCACCGCCCAAGCGATGGGCATCGACATCGTCGACTGACGGAATGGGTGGCACCGGCGTCCAGCCGGTGGGAACGCGGGCAGATGCCCACGCCACCCGCTTTTGACAACCCGAAGGCCGCACCACGGGCCAAGTTCTAGTGGGAGCTTTTGCGATGCGATTTCGCAGCAAGCGTTACCAGAAAGACGCCAAGAAACAACCCAAAGACCGCGTCCCCCTCGACGACGCCATCAAGCAGATCAAGGCCTTCTCCAAAGCCAAGTTCGACCAGTCGGTCGATCTGGTCTGCCACTTGGGCATCAACCCCAAGCAGGCCGACCAGATGATCCGCGGCTCGGTCAGCTTGCCGAAGGGTATCGGCGCCAGCAAACGCGTCATCGCCTTCTGCGGCGAGACCGACGTCGAGTCCGCGAAGGAAGCCGGCGCGGTCGAGGCTGGTGGCGACGAGCTCGTCCAGAGAATCCAGGACGGCTGGCTCGACTTCGACGTCGCCGTCGCCCATCCGTCGATGATGGGCAAGGTCGGCAAGCTCGGCCGCCTGCTCGGCCCGCAGGGCAAGATGCCCTCGCCTAAGAGCGGCACGGTCACCCCCGAGATCGTCAACGCCGTCAAGGAATTCAGCGCCGGCAAGCTCGAATTCCGCAACGACGCCGGCGGAAACGTCCACGCCCTCGTCGGCAAGCTCACCTTCACCGACCAGGACCTCAAGGAAAACATCGTCGCGTTTGTCGATCACATTCGCCGAATGAAACCGGCCACGGCCCGCGGGCAGTACCTCAAACGCGTCTGTATCAGCGGAACGATGACCCCCTCGGTCACCATCCAGGTCTCCGCCGCCGGCACTCTGGAGTAACGATTATGAGCAGACTGGTCAAAGACATGATCGCCAAAGAGCTGCGATCACGCTACGGGCAGCTCGATAGCGCACTGTGGCTGGAAGTCATCGGGGTCGACGGCATCATCACCAACCAGTTGCGCGGCGAGCTGCGCGCCAAGCAGATGCACCTCGAGGTCGTCAAAAACTCGCTCTTTAGGCGCGCCATCGGCGACGGGCCCCTCAAACCGCTGGCCGACGCCCTCAACGGCCCCGCCGCGATCGCCACCGGAGGCGACTCGCTGATCGACGTCGCCAAGCTGATCGGTGAGTGGCTGCCCAAGGCCAAGGGCATCAAGCTGAAAGGGGCCGTGCTCGAGGGCGAGTGGCTCGACGAAGCACGCGTCGCCGGCCTCTCCAAGATGCCCACCAAACGCGACTTGCAGGCCAAGGTGGCGGCGATCATCCTCTCGCCCGGCGCCGACCTCGCCAGCGCGATTAACTCAGGCGGCGCAAACATCGCCGGCTGCCTCAAGGCCCTGATCGGGAAGCTTGAAGCCAGCGAGGAAATCAAGGCCAAGTCGGCCTGAGGTGGAACGGCTAATGGCCAGTTGCCAATAGCCAATGTCCTGTGTCCGGAGACTGATAGCTGATGGCTGATAGCTATATCCCGATACGCCCCTGACTGCTCCGCCTCGCGGATTAAACGAAACCACCGGGGTTTCGGCTATCAGGGCGATCGAAAACGTTAACATGGAGTTCAGCAACATGTCCGAAGAAGAAACCACAACCAAGGAATTCGACGCCGCCATCCAGAAGATCGGCGACAAGATCGTCGGCCTCACCTTGATCCAGGCCAAAGAGCTGACCGACTACCTCAAGGAAACCTACGGCATCGAGCCAGCGGCCGGCGGAGCCGTGATGATGGCCGGCTTGGCCGAAGGCGGCGGCCTCGCCGCGGCGGAGGAGGAGCAAACCGAGTTCAACGTCATCATCAAGGCGGCGGGCGACAAGAAGCTTCAGGTTATCAAGACCGTCCGGGCGTGCCGCAGCGACCTGGGCCTCAAGGAAGCCAAGGCGCTGGTCGATCAGGCGCCCAAGCCCCTGCTCGAGGGTGTCGGCAAGGAAGAGGCCGAGAAGTGGAAGAGCGAACTCGAAGCCGCCGGCGCGACGGTCGAGATCGAGTAGCGCTGCGGGCAGCGCGGTGTTTCCACAGTGCAGCCACAGGGGCGCGGCGAAAGGCCGAGCCCCTTTTTCACGCCCAACGCGAAGATCGCGGCGGTGTCTGCGAATACGGATAATGACCAGGGCAGGAGCGCTCGGACTTCAGGCCCAGCATATTCGGCCGGTGAGGAGAATGACCGTCTGCACTTCGGTAAGGAGTTCATCATGAATCGCCGAGTTGCGCTGGCAGTGTTCGCCGCGATGCTGTTCACGCTGAGCGGGTGTCGCACGTATGGCGTGCGGGAGGATCTCCACCTGACGGCACCTTGGAATGATTATCAACGCGTGGTCGTTCGCACCTGCAACGGCAGCGTCGCCCTCAGCACGGGTGACGTGCCGGAGATTCGCATTTCCGGCACCAAGCACGCCAGGGCGCCCACGGTCGCCGAGGCCGAGAAGAAGCTCGAGCGGCTGACGGTTATCGCCGGCCCGGACAGCCGGGATGCGTCGGTGTTCGTGGTCGAGCTGGAGTGTGCGGGGTTGCTGAGGAACCAGTCGGTCGGTGCCAGCTTCGAGATCCAGGTGCCGGCGCCGTGTGCGGCTGACGTGCGGACCGGCAACGGCAGCATTGTCGTGAACCACCTCAAGGATGAAGCGCTCCTCGAGACAAGCAACGGACAGGTCACTGTTGACAACGTTAGCGGCAAGGTCGATGCGCTGAGCCGCAACGGCAGGATCACTGCCAAGAATGTGACCGGTGACCTGACTGCTATAACCACCAACGCGCAGGTGAAGCTCGATGACGTTACGGGGGTGGTCAATGCGCGTAGCAGCAACGGCGGAATCGCAGTCGAGAATGTCACTGGCGATCTTACGGCGGCGACGAGCAGCGGGGCGATCGACGTGAAGAGTGTTCGCGGCAACTGCAAGCTGAAAACGTCGAACGGCACGATTCAAGTCCAGGACGCTCAAGGCAGCGTCGAGGCCACCACCTCGAACGGCAATATCCGCGTCGATGCCGCCCCACCGAAAGACGGCAGTGTACTGCTCCAGACCACAAATGGCTCGATCTATGCTGCGCTGCCGCCTGACCTGAAGGCCGACTTGGAGCTCAGGACCGGCAACGGGGTTGTGCAGACGATGCTGGCGGACGTGCCCCTGAGGGTTCAGCTTTGGAGTCAGAACCGCGTCAAGGCGAAGATGAACGGCGGCGGCGAAGGCCGCATCTCAGCCCGCACCTCGAACGGTTCGATCACCCTGAACTGCCGCTAGCTTAGGTTAAGGGGATAGGTTGAAGGGGAGAAACATGCTCTGTAGAAAAGGCCTCTGTAGGCGTCATTCCGAGGAGCGCAGCGACCAGGAATCTAGCCCCGCAACCGAGCGTTGCGCGATCTCGTGGCGAGATCCCTCATCTTTTCCGTCGTCGGGATGACAGCCTCGGTGGCCTCCTCTACAGAGCAAGATCAGTCCAGTTTCTACGCCTGTTCTCGCCGCCGTTAGCAGCCGATATTTGGACTTACCACCAAATAACCCCCTATCCCCCAATGATCCCCCGCCCCCTGCCGGGGGCGAGTCCCCGGGGACCGGCCAGCTGCCACCCTGTCCTGAGAAGCGATGCTAACTCCCGTCAGCTCTGGAGGTTAACCCCCGACCCACGGGTCCGCTGCTGCTGACGCGGGCGGGTTGCACGGCTCGGGCAACGCTTGTACGCTATTGGGTTGCTGAAATGCTCGCGGACATGGCCGGCCGCTTCGGCAGCCAGGCGAATCCCCGGGCCAGAACCGCTCAAACTGCGACCGGCCGGCTGTGGTCGGAAAGGGGAGGAGGTCGGCCCAGCCGCCGGCGGCCTGAAGGGCGGACGACTTACCCCAATCAGGGCCGAGGCCGGCTCCGTACACTCCATGATCGGGGTGATCGCGAGACTCACGGTCCGCCAAGGGGCCGTAAGACCCGACCGGATCCGCGGCGGCGGGAACTGGACGGAGGGCGGCGTGTGACCGATGCACGGGTTGCACCCGTACCCCGGTGTGCAGACTTCAGAGGAGTTGTGGTCCCGGACGCCCGACAGCCTTACCGCATGGAAGCGGGCCGGCGTCCGGTGGCAGCGCAGTGGCAACAGCGATAGAACAGGAGACCAGCATGGCCGACGTAGTAGCAAAGGAACAGGTATTCGAGCCGTCGAACGAGACCCGCGCACGCGCGCATATCAAGTCGATGGACGAGTACAAGCGGATGTATCAGCGCTCGATCGACGACCCCGAAAGCTTCTGGAGCGAAATCGCCAACGGCTTCTACTGGAAAGAGAGGTGGCACAAGGTCCGCGAGTACGACTTCAAGGACACCATCTCGATCAAGTACTTCCTCGGGGCCAAAACCAATATCACATACAACTGCCTCGACCGCCACCTCGAGCAGCGCGGCGACCAGACCGCGATCATCTGGGAAGGCAACTCCCCCGGCGAGGACGCCCAGCTCACCTACCGCGAGCTGCACGCCCAGGTCTGCAAATTCGCGAACGTGCTCAAGAAGTACGGCGTCAAGAAGGGTGACCGCGTCTCGATCTACATGCCGATGGTCAAAGAGCTGGCCATCGCCATGCTGGCCTGCGCCCGGATCGGCGCGATCCACTCGATCGTGTTCGGCGGCTTCAGCCCGGATTCGCTGGCCGACCGCATCGTCGATTCAACCTGCGAATTCCTGGTCACCACCGACGGCGTGATGCGCGGCTCAAAGGCCGTGACCCTCAAGGTCAATGCCGACGCGGCGATGGACCTAGCCGCCCGGCAGGGCGTCAACGTCAAGACCTGCATCGTCTACCAGCGCGTCGGCGCGCAGCTCCCGGTCGAGATGAAGAGCGGTCGCGATCACTGGTGGCACGAGGAGATGGCCGACGCCGCGCCCCAGTGCGACTGCGAGTGGATGGATTCGGAAGACCCCCTCTTCATCCTCTACACCTCTGGCTCGACCGGAAAGCCCAAGGGCGTCCTGCATACCATCGGCGGCTACATGGTCTTCACCGCCGTATCCCACAAGTACATCTTCGACTACCACGACGGGGACGTCTTCTGGTGCACGGCCGACATCGGCTGGGTCACCGGGCACAGCTACATCGTCTACGGCCCGCTCTGCAACGGCGCCACCACGGTCATGTTCGAGGGCATCCCCACCTATCCCGACGCCGGCCGCTTCTGGGACGTCGTCGACAAGTACAAAGTCAACCAGTTCTACACTGCGCCAACCGCCATCCGGGCCCTGATGCGCGAAGGCGAGCAGCACGTGCTCAAACGCGACCTGTCCAGCCTGCGGCTGCTCGGCAGCGTCGGCGAGCCGATCAACCCCGAGGCCTGGATGTGGTATCACAAGAACGTCGGCCACGAGAAATGCCCGATCGTCGACACCTGGTGGCAGACCGAAACCGGCGGCATCCTGATCACCCCGCTCCCCGGTGCCATCCCCACCAAACCGGGTTCGGCCACGCTGCCGTTCTTTGGGGTTAAACCAGTGCTGCTGGAACCCGAAGGTAAGCGGATCGATGGCCCCGGCTCCGGCGTTCTCTGCATCGAGGAGCCTTGGCCGGGCATCATGCGAACCGTCTACGGCCAACACCAACGCTTCAAGG
>CAZDTB010000198.1:0-8217 GCA_964508075.1 uncultured Planctomycetales bacterium | reverse complement strand
CGCGGGGCGAAGGCGTCGACGTCGAGGCCGCGCTTGAGCGACTCCTCGACGTAACACATGCCGTCGGCGATGGTGAACGCCAGCTCCTGGGCGGCCGTCGAGCCGGCCTCGCGGATGTGGTAGCCGCTGATGCTGACGGTGTTCCACTGCGGCATTTGCTTTGTGCAATACTCGATCGTGTCGATCACGAGCTTGACGCTCGGCCCGGGCGGAAAGACGAACTCGTTCTGGGCGTGGAACTCCTTGAGGATGTCGTTCTGGAGCGTCCCGCGGAGCTTGTCGAGCGGGACGCCTTGCTGCTTGCCGACGCAGATGTAGAACGCGAGCAGGATCGCCGCCGGGGCGTTGATCGTCATGGAAGTGCTGACGTCGCCCAGGTTGATCCCGTCGAAGAGCACCTTCATATCCTCGAGCGAGGCGATCGCGACGCCGCACTTGCCGACCTCACCCAGCGCGAGCGGGTCGTCGGAGTCGCGGCCCATGAGGGTGGGGAGGTCGAAGGCGGTGCTCAGGCCGGTCTGCCCGTGGTCGAGGAGGTATTTGAAGCGTTGGTTGGTCTGGGCGGCGGAGCCCATGCCGGCAAACTGGCGCATGGTCCAGACGCGGCCGCGGTACATGTTCTTGTGCATGCCGCGCGTGAAGGGTGGCCGGCCGGGCTGGCCGATGTCGCCCGCGAAATCGATCTTGCCGACATCGTCGGGGGTATAGAGCCGCTTGATGGGGATGCCCGACATAGTGGTCGGGTCGGCCGGCTGCTGCGGGTTATCGGCTTGTGAACGGGCGTTCGTCCGGACAACCTCGGTACTCATGCTCATTGTCCTGTTCGTCGACGGTTAGCGTGATGGACGGGACTCGCGCGGTACCCGTCAAGATCCCACGCGTAAAACGTATTGTAGCACAAGCGCGGACGTTTGGGGCAGAACGTCCCGTAAGATGCCGTACAGGCCGGTCCGACGACAACGGAGCTCTCTGACCGCGGGCGTCCAACTCGACCACCCAGCGTCAAGAACCGATATAGGCGCAGGCCGCAAAACGCGCCCGGGCCGTCCCCTTGCGCGCTGGCCACGCCGATGCTCAGTGGGCAGGAATCATTCTGGCGGAAAGGATCTCAGATGTCTCTCAACCTCGTGACGCAGCGGGTGATGGGTTCGTATCGCGCGCGGGCCCTGCTGGGTTGCCTCGGTATTCTGATCGCGGTGGGCCCGGCCTACGCCGACACCGCGATCGGCGACTATGTCTGGCTGGACGCCGACGGAGACGGCATTCAAGACGGCGGCGAGTCACCCGTCCAGAACGTGACGGTCAATCTCCGCCTGGCAGCCGACGACACGCTCCAGGACAGCACGCTGACCAACAGCAGCGGCAACTATTCCTTCAGTGTTCCCGCAGACTCGTATTATGTGGAGTTCATCGCCCCGGCCGGGTACACCTTCTCCGCCTGGGGCGAGGGGGGTGATGGGAAGGTGGACAGTGACGCCGACGCGGATGGACGAGCGTACGTCGTCGTGGACGGAACCGCAGGTGACGACACCATCAACATCGATTGTGGGTTGATCGAGCCAACCTCGGTCGGAGACTTCGTCTTTGAAGACCTCGATGGCGACGGGATTCAGGATGCCGGCGAGAGCGGCGTGGTCAACGTAGCCGTGCAGCTTTGGGACCCGGGCGGCGACAGCTTGCCCGGGGGCGGCGACGACGTTCAGGTAAACACCACCACCTCCGACGGCAACGGAGCTTACAGCTTCGGCAACCTGGTGGCCGCGAAGGACTACTTCCTCAAGATCGTGCTGCCGGCCGGCTACACCCTCAGCCCAATGGACCAGGGCAGTGATGACGACGAAGACAGCGACTTTGACCCGGATCCGGCGAAGCTCTATACGGCGGTCTTCTCCGTTGCCTACAGCGAAGAGAAGGACGACGTCGACGCGGGCATTCACGAGACGGTTACGGTTAGCGGGCAGGTCTTTGACGACGCCGACGGCGACGGGATCCGCGAGGATGGCGAGGGGGGGCTGAGCGCGAACGCAACCGTCAAGCTCTACGACGCCGGGGACGACGGAGCGATCGGCGGCGGCGACGACACCGAAGAGGACACGGTCGACACGCAGACGACGTACAGCTTCACCGACGTGTCGCCGGGCACCTACTACATCGAGGTCACCGCTCCGGCCGGGATGGACTTCGTCCGCCAGGATCAGGGCGGCGACGACGACATCGACAGCGACGTGGATCCGGACACGGGCTGCACGGCAGTCTTCACGGTGACCTCCGGCGATGCGGAGGTCGTCAGAGACGCCGGCCTGAACGCCTTCGGCTCGGTCAGCGGGCTGGTGTTCAAGGATGCGGACAACGACGGGGTCCAGGATGGCGGGGAGACCGGTCAGCAGAGTGTGTCCGTGGGATTGTACCAGACCGGCGACGACGACGAGGTCGGGACGAGTGACGACGAGTTCGTCAAGGCGACCACCACGGCCGCCGACGGGACCTACGAGATCACGCGGGTTGTCGCGGACGACTACTTCGTCCTCTTCTCCACCCCGACCGGATACACGTTCAGCCCGCAGGACCAGGGCGGGGACGACACGGCCGACTCGGACGCCGACCCGAATGACGGCTGGACGGCGGAGTTCACGGTGGCGGCGAGCACGGCCGTCGCCAATGTCGACGCCGGTCTGCGAGTGGACACGGACAGCGATGGCACGGCCGACCACGAGGACGGGTGTCCGGAAGACGGCGACAAGACGGCGGCGGGCGATTGCGGCTGCGGGGAGTTGGACACCGACAGCGATGAGGATGGCGTTGCCGACTGCAATGACAACTGTCCGGACGACGAGAACGCCAGCCAGCGCGACTACGATGCCGACGGCGCGGGTGACGCGTGCGACAACTGCCCGAGCGTTGCGAACGAGGACCAGGCCGACGATGACGAGGACGGGATCGGCAACGCTTGCGAGGTCACAGACGCAACACCGCTCGCGACACCGGCCGAAGCCACTGCCGTGACCGACGAGCAGGACGCTACCGATGAGAGCGAGGACGAGGAAGAAGAAGAGGAAGAAGCCGACGACACCACGGGGGACATGACGCCGATCTTCCAGCGGGTCTGCGGGCCGTTTGGACTCTTCCCGTTCGCACTGACGGTTGCAGGGTACGGGACACTACTGGCGTGGCAGCGTCGGCGGCGGTAGCCCAGAGTGATCCTGGGCGCCAGTGGTACCCCGTCAACTGTGAGAAAACCCACCAGACGCTCTTGCGCAAACTGCCGTGCATTGCCGAGAGCCTCACCGACGACCTCTTCTACTTCTCCCGACCGCTGGGCTTGAGCCCGAAGCTGGACGCAATCCGCGCCGTAGAGGTGGCCAAAGTGGCAAGCCCTCAGGAAGCGCCTCGCGTACGATCAAATCTCCGTGGGAACAGCGGGGCCACGAGCGCTGTGGACCAACTCGTGGCGGCTGCGTACGATGGGAGGCTGCGGCAGCGAGAGTTGGCAGCGTTGCCATGTGTCACGGCGCGCAAGCCGAAGCCTCTCGTCACGTAGCGGGGCCGGTCTGAGTCGATGGGAAACGAAAGGGACGTGGCACTCAAGAAGCGAAATCACGTGCCGGTAGCCTTGGCGGGTGTCGCCGCGATTCAGGCTATCGTCGGTGGGCTTGGATGGGCGACCTACGGTCCGTTGTTCGGACCGCTGGATTGGGCAATAACTCTTAGCTTCCTGGTCTATGTTGGCCTTTCGGTTTGGTCCCGATGGCAACCGATCGCCGCATCGTGCACCGGAAGCCTAATCTATGCCGTGTTTCTTGGATACCAGGCTACGCTGAGCATTGCCCTTGTGTTCACGGGACTGCTATTCAAAGGCCCAATTGTCCTGTTACTGACCGCTGCCGTAACCATGGCCATCAAGAATCGAAGCACCGGCTCCGCGCGAACCGCCTAGGGCCTCCACGGACTGACAGCGCTCCGCGGCGCCAACTCAGCGTTCACTACTTTACGGACTCCGCTTCTGTAGCGAGTCGATCGGGCGGTAGTACTGGTCGCGCTGCTGCGGGATCCAGCCGGCGTCGGTGATCAGGCGGCGGATCTCCTCCTCATTCAGGCGATACGTCGTGCCTGCCGCCGAGACGACGTTCTCCTCCATCATGACCGAGCCCATGTCGTTGGCCCCGAAGAACAGGGCCAACTGCCCGATCTTCGGACCCATCGTCACCCAGCTCGATTGAATGTTCGGGATGTTGTCCAGGTAAAGCCGGGCCAGCGCGAGCATCACCAGGTACTCGTGCGCGTCGGCCAGCAGGAGATGCTTGCCATCGGGGACCGGACGAGAGATTGCGGAATGCGGAATGCGGAATGTGGAATCGGGCTCTGCCGACACAGAACATTCCGCACTCCGCATTCCGCATTCCTCAATCGGCAACGGTTTCCAGCGGCCCAGCGGCGTGCCCTCCGGCTGGAACGGCCAGTGGATGAACGCCGTGAAGCCCCCGGTTTCGTCCTGGAGCTCACGCAGCCGGCGCAGGTGCTCGATGCGTTCGCCGACCGTTTCGATGTGGCCGAACATCATGGTGCAGCTGGTTTTCATGCCGAGGTTGTGAGCCGCGCGCATGATGGCGAGCCACTGGTCCGCAGTGCACTTGCCGCGTCCGATCTTGCCACGGACACGATCGACGAGGATCTCGCCGCCGCCGCCGGGGATTGTGTCGAGCCCAGCTTCCTGAAGGCGCTGGAGCACCTCGCGCAACGGCATCTTGAAGATCTGGTGGAAGGCCCAGATCTCGGGCGGGCTGAAAGCGTGGAGGTGGGTACCGGGGTACTCACGCTTGATGAAGCGCAGCAGGTCGAGGTACCACGCGAAGGGCAGCCCGTGGCCTCTGGGATGGCTTTCGGCCGGCACCAGGCCGCCCTGCATGAGGACCTGCGTGCCACCGATCGCGACCAGCTCCTCAATCTTCTCCCCAATCTGCTCATAGGTGAGGACGTAGGCGTCGTCGTCGCCGGGCTCGGCATAGAAGTTACAGAAGATGCACCTGGCAGTGCAGACGTTGGCGTAATTGATGTTGCGGTCAACGACGTACGTGCGATACGGCTCGGGGTGCAGCGCCAGGGACCGCTCAAAAGCAAGCTGGCCCAGTTCGTGAATTGGCAGATCGTGGTACAAAGCCAGCGCCTCGTCGTCGCTGAGGCGGGAGAAGGTCGTGCTCGCCGGGGTGGCCGATGCACTCACGCCGTTACTGCCCCTCGGCTGCCGCCAGATTCTCGGGCCAGGAGATCCGGCCATCCCCCGGGATGATGTCCGCCTCGGCGCACAGCTGGGCGAACAGGTTGGCACCTTCAATACTGCGCGCGTCGAGCTTGAACTTCAGGCAGCGGGTCAGGTAGCGCTCAGCCAGCTCGACCGGCCAGCCCAGATCGGGGCCGTGCAGGCGGGCAATGTGCGCCGCCTCGGCGACGCCCCGGTCGCGTGCTGTCGAGAGCAGTTTCGCGAGTTCATGCATATCGAGCGGGGTGGCCGCGCGGGCTGAAGCCCGCGGCTCCGCCCTGCTGCCCCGCATCTTACTGTCTTCATCACGATCGTTCCTGCACGCCCAAACGGCGAAGACGAACGGCAGGCCGGTGTGCAACCGCCACGCGGCGCCGAGGTCCATTTCATACGAGAAGCCCCCCTCAGCCGCCGCGACCACTTTGTCGCCGATCAGCAACACCGCGCTGACTCCGGCCAAGTTCTCGCGGCGGGCGTCAAGACGCCGCAGTTCCAGGTTGCACCCATAGACTCTCCGCCACAGGACGGTTGCCAGCGCCACGGAGGTGTGTGAATCGCTGTCGACCCAGAGCGCCCGGATCCGCTCGGGCGGGACCTGGGAGAAGACCCGCACGGTCATGGTCTCGCCGTCGCAGCCGATGCACGCGTCGGAGAGCACGCGGTAGCGGTGGCCGGAGCGTAACACATCCACGATCGGAATCAGGGCGGCGTCGACCTCGCCGTCGTCGAGCCATTGGGGCAAACGGGCGGGGACATCGTAGAGCAGTTTCACGCGTTGGTCGCCCGCGAGACCCGCGATTAGCGGGCGAGAGTTGAGAAACGAAACTACGCCCAGACGATACACGGGGTTCAGGCTCCCTCGGTTTGTCGCATTGACTCTTGATGAAGTATAATCCGCGGCGGCTCAGGGCCCCACCGGCGGGGGCCATCGTTTCCGAAGTTTCAAAAGGCATGAAAACCCGCTTGACGCCCAGGCAGTTCCAGTGCGAATCGAGAGTCGCTCTTGCGCAGGGAGGAATCCGCTCATGAACCCGAGATTCTGGTCTTTCCGCATGTTTGCCGCCCTCTGGGGCCTTCTGCTTGCCCCGTTGGCGCCGTCGTTAGCCGACGAGCTTGAGATCGTACGGTCACTACCCGCCGACACGCTGGCCTATGTCGCCTGGGCACAGCCGTACCAGCCCGGCGACCTCGAGCTCGCGCAGCTCGAGCAGTTTGCCCGGCAGACTGCCGGGGCTAATTTCGGCAAGCCGGAGCTGACCGGCATCGGTGAGTTGATGGAACTCTGTGCGCGCGCCGCCCGGCACCCCGGCAAACTGGCGCTGCTCGACCTGACGACGACGGCCGGAGCGCCCGATATCCAACTGGCCCTGCTGATCGCCGCCGACAACGACTCCACCACCCTGGCGGATGGGCTGGCAGGCTTCGTCAAGACGATCGCTGGCGACCCCGAGATCGGAACGGCCGAGGTTGGCGGCGCTCTAATGCGGCGGTTGGCAGTGCCCGAAACGCCACTGGCGGTCTACTGGGGGGCGCACAAGGGGCACTTCGTGGCAACGCTTGGCGAGCGCGCCGCGGAACGGATCGTGGCCGGGCTGAACGGGATGGAGGGTTCCTCGCTGGCGTCGAGCGCCGAGCTGGAGTTTGTCCGCGGCAAGCTCGGCAGGATGGATGGGGACTGGAAAGTCAGTGCTTTCGGCGACGCGCGGGCGATGGTAGCCAAGATCCGCTCGCTGGTGGAGCAGCTCCACGGCCCGCTGCCGCCGGTGGCAGACAAGGTCATCGAGGCACTGGGCATCAACAGCGTGCGGTCGAAGTACTTTCGCATGCACGCCGGCGAGCAGGGGCTGCTGGGCCGACTGTTCGTTCATGTCGACGGCGAGCGCAAGGGAATCCTGAAGCTGTGGGCGCAGCAGCCACTCTCTGAGGACGACCTCCGGATCGTTCCGAAGGATGCCTACTGGGCCCAGGTCTGGAACCTCGATCTTCAGCAGCTCTGGGATGACACGCGCGGGACGATCGAGGAAGTCGATCCCAACGCCGTCCCGATGGTGGAGGGCGTGCTCGCGATGGCGGGGACGTTCCTGGGGCTTTCGTTGACCGAAGAGGTGCTGCCCGCGTTCGGCGACACCTGGGCGGTCTTCGACGCGCCGAGCCACGGCGGCGTGCTGCTGACCGGGTCGGTGCTGGTTGTCGAAGTGCGTGACGCGGACGCGATTCAAGCGCTGATGACTCGGCTCGTGGGATTGCTCCAGCCCATGTTGGCCAGCAAGGATGTGAACCTCACGCTGCGGCAGACGACCTGCGATGGACGAACGATCCATCACGTGGTGGTCGGCGGAGTGCCGTGCCCGGTCGCGCCGGCGTGGACGTTCGTGAACGACCGCATGGTCTTCGGGCTGTTCCCCCAAACCGTCGCCGTCGCCGCCAGACAGACCGATCCCCAGACGCGTGGCGAGAGTATTCTTGATCACCCCGCGGTCGAGCACGCTCGGCGGAACGTGTTTCCGAGCCACTTTCAAAGTTTCGGGTGCAGCGACGCGCAATACTTCGCCCGGCTGATTTACCCATTCGGGATGCTCTACTCGACTCTGGGCGTCTCCATGCTGTCCGTGCCCGGTGTGGAGCTTGATCCGATGGTGTATCCGGCGCTGACCGACGCGCTGGCGCAGGCCCACTACTCGGTCGGCATCTGCGCTACGGACGGAGACGGCATTCATTACGCTCAGGTCGGCTCGGCGAACGCGGGGCTCGTGGCAGTTGCGGTCGCGGCGCTGCTCGTCTCGATTCTGTTGCCGTCGCTCAGTCGAGCGAGGGAACTTGCGAAGCGCGCGGTGAGCGCGTCAAACCTCCGCGGGATCGGCATGGGGTGTCAAATCTACGCGAACGATCACGTCGAACGCTTCCCGGAGAGTCTGGAGGCGTTGATTGACGCGCAATACGTCACGCGCGAAATGCTGAATTCG